>DATBQC010000550.1:0-1914 GCA_036561065.1 Methylobacter sp.
CTGCGTTTATTGCAGTGTGCCTTATATTACCCATACACTTAATTAAAGGACGAGAATTCCCAAATGCTGAATACGACGCTGCCGACAACACAAGAAAAACGTTAGCCCAGATATTTGGAGGCGCGGCTGTTATTTTGACTTTTGCTTGGACTTTTTTTAAAGACAGCGAAACTCTTACTCAAGCGTGGCAACAAATTGGAACACAAGAGTTTATTTCATCTGCTGAATTATTGTCTGAAAATAATACTGTAGCGACTCGCGCTGCTGGAATTTATGCCTTGGGACGAGTGGCTGAAGTCCGTGAGGAATACCACATGTCGGTTCGAGATACACTTGTTGCTTTCTTAACAGATGCCACTTCACTATCAAACAAAGAGCAACTTGATCGTCCTGAGCGAATTAAAGCAGATGTCCAAGCGGTGATTGAAGTTATTGGACGACGAAATATAAATCATGATAATAAAGATCGCTCTTTGGTACTTGATCATCAATATTTAATCGGAGCAAATTTTTTTGGACTGCATGGTTTTCAAGGTGCTTCATTCTATGGAGTTAAGGGATCTGGAGCTAACTTTAGAGAGGTCAATTTGGATGGAAGTCACTTCGACGGGGCTGATCTGTCCGACTATTCTGGCTATGGTTTAAAATGGCAAGACAACATTGCCAGCTGGGCGGATTGGGAGTGGGATAAATATAGGTACATTGTAAATTTTGCTGGGGCTTCATTGAAAAAAGCCACATTCACCAAAGCAAGATTATGTGGAGCCATCTTTTCTGATGCTGATATATCAGACGTGAATTTTTCTGGAGCTGACTTATCACGAGTTGATTTTAGAAAATCCAAAAATATTCAGCATGCAAAATTTGAAGACAAAACGAACGGGAAAGCATGCGCTCAGGTACAACCAAAGTTTGATGAGGGATCAACGATTGTTCTTGATCGTTGTAAACCATAGTCCATAACGTGCTGAAATAGTTTATTAAAAGAAAGCTGAATGATCGCTTTCAATATTAACCAGCTGTTCACTGGAAACTGGTGACGGTCTCTTGATGGCCGAATTTTGTCCGTCAACCAACCGTCAAAAATCGACCCCTAGGAGACATTCAATCCATATTTCCAAATGGCAGCATACTCGCTGAAATCAGCCAGTCGATTCTGATTATAGTTATTTATGCGTATTGTTATTTTAGTTTGAAGTGTTAGAGTTTCTCAAAGCTTGAATTGGTGGTGCGTTTTTTACTATGAATGGCAATCAGCGCGGAGAATCAGTACATAAGTCTAGTGCATTTTTTGTGTAGACAACACTTAATGATATGAGATTATTCGCAATAATAAAGGTATCGGGGGCCGAATAATTGCCTTTGCCGGACCACAACGAAGCGGACGTTTAGCTCTGGTTGAATGGCGTACTGGCGAAGGCTGTCTTTGTCATGTGATGTCCGTTAACTGATATATTGGGGGTCTTTGTGTCCTATAGCAACCCAGCTAGAATTAGCAGCCAAGGACCGGTCAAGATTGACGACAAAAAACCACTCCGTTGCTGCTGATTGCTGTACACCAAGGAATGACTGAAATTTTCAATCCTTGACAACAAACCATTTTCTAATTTAGATCAGGAGCTACTATGAACGAAGTAAAATGGGTCCTCATTGATAACAGTAAGGGTGCAACTACGCAGGATGGCTCGACACTTTCGCGGGATGTGCTGAGCCACATTGCGGAGGCAGTCCAAAATCAGGTTAACCAGGAATTTGTAGCTGAGTGGGGCGCCAAAGCGACCATCCGCGTCGGCACGAGTTTAAACGACATTCAACCTGGTGAATGGGCCTATATTTTTCTTCAGTCTTTACCGGATGCACCAGGCGCCAGTGCCTACCACGATGTCGATGGGAAAGGCGTCCCCTTTTCCCTTT
>DATBQC010000551.1:0-2398 GCA_036561065.1 Methylobacter sp.
CATTCCTGCTAATTCGGAAATCCTGGACTGGCTGAGCGATCTGGTGCCTTTACCTATCGTTGAATTGTCGCATCTCATGGGTAGCCTAATTGGGCTACTGCTGCTATTTTTGTCGAGAGGGATCTGGCTCAAAATCGATGCAGCTTGGTATAGCAGCTTGTTTTTGCTGGGATTGGGCATTGTTGCTTCATTACTCAAGGGATTCGACTGGCGCGAAGCTTTAGTGTTATTGATTATACTGATGTTGATATTACCCACTCGCAATCACTTTCAGCGCCGGTCGTCGCTGCTGCATATGCCTTTTTCAAAATCATGGCTGGCAATGGTAGCGATGGTTCTAGCGGGTTCGATTTGGCTGGGTTATTTCGCCTATCGGGATATCGAATATGCACACGAATTGTGGTGGCAGTTTTCCTATGAAGGTAATGCATCTAGGTTTTTACGGGCATTGTTGCTGATCGCTGTCGTTACAGCTTCCTATGGTTTTTCACGATTACTGAGTATTGCGTCGCAGCAAATTTTGCAGAAACCATCAGCAACTGAACTTGCCGAAGCACAACACCTGCTGGTTCATTGTTCCAATACGCAAGGATTTTTAGCATTGTTGGGTGATAAATATCTGCTTTGGAACTCTAGCCGCAACGCATTTATCATGTTTGCGATCACTCCTCAATTCTGGATAGCAATGGGTGATCCAGTCGGTGAACAATCGGAAGTTGAAGACTTGCTCTGGCAATTTCAAGAACATGCTGACCACTATGGTGCAAAAGCGGTGTTTTATCAGGTTAGCCCGGAATTGTTGCCGTATTATCTTGATCAGGGGTTGTCGTTATTCAAACTTGGTGAAGAAGCCCGCGTGGATTTGTCGACTTTTAATTTACAAGGCAAGCAGCGTGAGTCACAGCGGAGTGCTCGGAACAAGTTCTGCAAAATGGACTATCATTTTGAAATACTGGCCCGACAGTCGGTTGATGAGGTGTTGCCAGTATTGAGACAGATTTCCGATGCGTGGTTGTCGAGCAAAAACACTCGAGAGAAAGGTTTTTCATTAGGCTTTTTCGATGAGGATTATTTGCGCCGTACCGATATTGCAGTGATAAAGAATGAAGCAGGACAAATCAGGGCCTTTGCCAACCTCTGGCGAACCGCCAACCGACAGGAGTTATCTATCGACTTGATGCGTTATGACCCGGATAGTCCGAAAGGCATCATGGATTTTCTATTTGCCGAACTGATGATGTGGGGTAAAGCAGAAAATTACCAATGGTTTTCGTTGGGCATGGCGCCGTTGGCCGGATTGGAACGCCGTCCTTTGGCGCCATTGTGGCATAAAATCGGCACGACCATTTTCGACATGGGCGATCAATTCTACAATTTTGAAGGACTTTACGAATATAAGGCGAAATTTGCACCGCAATGGCATCCGCGCTATCTGGCAGCACCCGCAGGATTGTCGGTGCCCTATATTTTGATGGGTATTACCCGTTTGGTTTCTGGAGGTTGGCAAGGGATTTTTAGCAAATAGCGATTCCCTTATCTGAATCCATTACTTTATCACTGAGAATATAAATGTACTCGAAGAAGGCCTAACCGCTACGGTTGTCATTTAGCATAAAAAATCATGCAGACTAGCCATGGTATAATGACTAGTCTAAATCAAGGCCACCACATGACTGAAAAAAATAATCTTAAAATGGAATTACATCCGCTTTGCACTTATTTTCCACGGATGTCTGAGGATGAATTTAACGCGCTTAAAGATAATCTTCAGCATAACGGACAAACACACCCTATTTATACACTGGACGGCATGATCCTCGATGGCGGCAATCGTTATCGTGCGCTCTGTGAACTGGGCATTGATCCGGTCATGATTGAGTACACCGGCTCTAAACCTACGCAGTTTATCCTGTCGTCAAATTTACTTCGAAGACATTTAACGCAAGGCCAGTCTGCCGCCATCGTATCGGCCTCTCAAAGCTGGATAAATGCTCAGACAGTCTCCCAAAACAGTGCAGAGAATTTAGACACAGCGACAGCCAGGGCCAAACAATCTGGGGTAGGGCAACGTACTCAACAGTTAGCCGATAAGCTGGTTAAAGAAGCACCGGCAGAACTGGTAAAGGAAGTTATAGATGGCACAAAAAGTTTGAATAAAGCCATTAAAGAAATTTCGCCGCCAAAGATTGTAGTGCCAAAGCCCGTTTTAGTTGCAGAGTCAGAACCCGAGGAAAGCCATGAAGATTGGTTGATCGATACTGACAAGTTGAACAGTATTATTGACGAACAGCAGGGAGCGATAAAGGCTTTGGAAGCGGATAACACTGTCATGCTGAAGGTGTTTGAATCTGACGATAGAATTTCTGCTTTGATTGACGAAGTTAGGAAACTAACCGAA
>DATBQC010000552.1:0-5155 GCA_036561065.1 Methylobacter sp.
TAAAAGGTGCAATTAACGTTTGGAATGATAGTGACGAAACGCGGCAATCCACTATTCTCGACGGCCTGCGGAAATTCTCAGCTTCTCCGGCGTCGGCTTCAGCAATGATTGAGCCGCTCTTAGTGTTCGAGCGGGAAGAATACACTGGTACACAAACACCTTGGCCGATATTCGAGGCTGTGCTACCAGAGGTGCTAACTGTCTTGCCGGAAAGCGCTACGATTAACGATGCACGTTTATTCAATGTGATAGATCAAGCCAGCTCGCAACTATCAATCGAATCAATGCTTAGAATCATAGATAGTTGGATAGGGATCCTTGAACGCATTGCTACTAGGCGGGTGCTCAGCGACTTTGAGCTTGGGGTTACGCAAATTCTGGTGAGAGTGACGAAGAACAGCACAGAGCGGCGAGTGAAGCGTGTAACCCGTTTGCTCTCTTTGCATGGAACCGCTGCTTTAGCTCGTATCATCGCTGACTTAGTAGACAACTGGCAGGGTCTTACCGAGGAAGAAAAAAGCTCGATTATCGCAATCTTGCGTGAGGACAGAATTGACAGTCACTGGCTGCACGGCATAGTGCTGACTCGCAGGCAAGTACCAGCAATTCTGGAACGGGAGATATTGCCTGATGGTTTCGCTCTTAGTGACGGAGCTCTCAACCTAATCCAAAACTTGCCGCCTGAACTACTCTCAGCGGCAGTGAAAGTGTATATAGGAAGTCCGCAACCTCTGTGGTGGATCGGTACACACCACAATGGGCAAGACGTCTGGAAAGAAGTGATTGAAAAAATCGCAGAAGATCCAATGCATGCGCTTTTCGCAATTACCTGGGAAGAAATTACTATGGAAGGAAATGGAAAACGAGTTACTGACTTTGTTGTGACGATTGGAAATAGTCACTCTGAGAAAGTATTTGAGCAGTTGCTGCGGCACAAACTTCGAACGAATGGGAATTTTATGCCTGAAGCATGGGCTGCTTTATTAGCTCTGGCTCCTGATTCAAAGACCCGATCAAGCTGGATTGAGCGTATGGCTTCTCACGCAAATAAAGTTCTTAATGACTTGGGTGAAGCTGAGTCATGGCTTAGTGGCGAAAATCTAGACGAATTCTTAGGACATTTCTCACTTGACATCTCTATCCTAAAACTAGTGTCCCAGCTTCATGACATCTCAACAAAAGGAATACTGATTTGTAATAATTCAGAGTTTAAGAGGAATATTCTTTCTATAGTGCAGTCCATATTTGAAAAGGAACCCCCTTTACATCATGGTACTTGCGACCGCCTCAAGACTTTTATGCAGAAAATGGGCTATTCCAATATGGAGCTTATGATGGTCGAAGAATACCGTAAATCAATCATTGAAACTCAAATGAGTCCAGAGTTACCCGAGCCAGAGAAGATTGATTGCTGGAAATTTTGACAGACTATAATTAAGCGCCTAGCAAAAAATCCGCGTATATTGCCTTACATCAAGGCGTTATGTTTCGACGTTTGAACGCAAAGAATTCCTGCTGATTTGTTGATAAGCACTTTCATGAAGTTATTGGCGAAATTTTATACTTTTATGGCACCCAACATTTCGCTGAAAGTAAGTAGGCAGAAATTGACCGTCTTCTTTAACCTACATAATTGCCATTCGAGTTCCTAGGTCAAACGACGCCTTAGGGTCGAACTGCGACAGTCCATGCCTGATACAGATGACACCGACTTTGACAGTTACCAGCTCAAGTTCAGGCTTTTGCATCAAATAACCCCATTCTCAACCACCGGCAGCACCCAATACCGAATCCCCGAACCGGAAAACTCCGTTCTCAGCTGATCCAATAACTGGGCTAATTCATCTTCCGGCACGTACATCTGAAAACGGATTTTCTCCTGCCGCCCGCTGACCTGTTCTGCCAGCGACAAACCCTCGTTTTTATGGTCATGGGAGTTGACTGGAAGGCTACTAAATCCATGTTCAGACTCCAACGTCAACAGGCAATCGACGACCGATTCTTCAAGGCTCGGCGGCACGTTGAGTGTGACTAAATATTCCTTGGCATTCATTGCTTCACCTCCGGCGACAGTCCAAATAATTTAAACAAAATCGGCAACAAAAATAAGGTCAAAAAGGTCGATGACACCAATCCGCCTATCACCACGATAGCCAGGGGCCGCTGAATTTCAGACCCCGGCCCGGTTGCAAACAACAGCGGAATCAAGCCGAACGCCGCGATGCTGGCCGTCATCAGCACCGGACGCAACCGCCGGGATGAGCCTAACTGCACCACTTTAATCAAGTCCATGCCGGTTGCTATCAGCTGATTAAAGTAGCTGACCATAACCACGCCGTTCAGCACCGCAATACCCAGCAGCGCAATAAAGCCGACCGATGCCGGTACCGATAAATACTCGCCGGATAACCATAAAGCAAATACACCGCCGACCATTGCCAACGGGATGTTGGATAGCACCAATACCGCCTGACGAATCGAGCCAAACGTTGTAAACAATAATAAAAAGATCAGCCCTAACGAAATCGGAACAACCAGCGACAAGGTCGCCGCTGCGCGTTGCTGGTTTTCGAACTGGCCGCCGAATTCAACGGTATAGCCGATCGGCAAATCGACTTTTTCGGCTACCGTTTTGCGGGCTTCATCGACAAAGCCTACCAAGTCCCTGTCTTTTACATTGCTGGTAATGACCACAAAACGCTGGCCGTGTTCCCGGCCCACCGACACCACGCCCTCCACCTTTTCTATTTTTGCGATAGCCGTTACCGGCACATGCCCTCCATCCGGCAAGGCGATTTGCAGGTTGTCGAAATTGGCGACATTGCTGTCACCACGTAAAATCAGCGGTGTGCGCTTAATGCCTTCTTGAACCACTCCCAACTTCAAGCCCTCGATCTGCCCTCGCAGCAGTGTTTCTATGCTGTCGCTATCCAAACCTAATCGCCCAGCGGCCGATTTATCGATGGTCAGTTGCAAAAACTGCATCCCGGCATTTTGCTTGGCGAACACATCGCTGGAACCGTTTATGTGTCTCAACACTTCGGCTATTTGCTGGGCTTTTTCATTTAACACGGCAAGGTCGGTACCGAATAATTTAACCGCCACATCGCCGCGCGTTCCGGTCAGCATTTCCGAGACGCGCATTTCGATAGGTTGGGTAAACTGGAAGGCGATGCCCGGCGTTTGCGCCATGACCTTCCGAATTTCGTCCAGCAATTGTTCCTTGCTGTCCATGCGCCATTGCTTTTTAGGCTTGAGTATCAAAAAGGTATCGGTATCGTTCAAGCTCATCGGATCAAGCCCTAACTCGTCGGAACCGACGCGAGCGACTATGTCGACGATTTCCGGGATATTTTTACGCAGGTTTTTTTGCACCTGCATATCCAGCGCCACGGATTGATCCAGCGTAATCGACGGCAATTTTTCCAGCTGCACGATGATGTCGCCTTCGTCCATGGTCGGCATGAAAGTGCTGCCGATCTGGGTGAAAACCAGCACGGTCAAGACCAACAGCGAACCTGCCGCGATGAATACTTTTTTGCTGTTTTCAAGACACCACACTAAAGCGGGTTGATAAAGTTTTTGCAGTTGCCGGGGCAGCCAGGGTTCTTCGTGCGACACTTCTTTGAGCAAATAAGAGGCAATCACCGGGATCACCGTCAGCGACAACACTAACGAACCGCTAAGCGCAAATACGATGGTCAAGGCCACCGGGGTGAATAGTTTGCCTTCCAAGCCTTGCAAAGTCAGCAACGGCAAAAACACGATGATAATAATCAAGATGCCGGATACCACGGGCGCTGCAACTTCGCGGGTGGCCCGGTAAATGACATGCAACCGCGGCAGCCGCCGGGCTTTTTCGACATGCGCCAGATGGGTGATCAGGTTTTCCACCACCACCACGGCGGCATCGACCAGCATGCCGATCGCAATGGCAAGGCCGCCCAAACTCATCAGGTTTGCCGACATGCCCATGTAGTTCATCAAAATAAAGGTGAACAATGCCGCCAACGGCAAGGCCAATGCAACCACCAATGCGGCGCGCAAATTACCCAGAAACAAAATCAACAGGATCACAACCAGCACGATGGCTTCGAGCAGGGCATGCAAAACCGTATCCACCGCCTTGTCCACCAGATTGCCGCGATTATAAAAAACCTTGGCTTCAACGCCTTTGGGAAATCCGGGGCTGATTTCGGCCAGTTTTTTTTCTATCCCGGCTATGGTTTGTCTGGCGTTAGCACCGCGCAAACTCAACACAAGACCGGTGACGGCCTCGCCTTCGCCATTTTTGCTGACCGCGCCGTAGCGGGTCAATGCGCCAATTTTGATGGTGGCGACATCGCCGACGGTAATAGGAATGCCGTTTTTGTTATCGACCACGATGACGCTGACATCGTCCAGAGTTTTGATGCGGCCTTCGGCGCGGACGATCAAGGCTTCTTCGCCGTCGGTTATGCGTCCCGCGCCATCATTGCGGTTATTGTTTTGTAAGGCGGCCATCAGTTGAGCCATGCTGATACCTCTGGCCGATAGTCGCGTATTATCGGGTACGACCTCAAAACTCCTGACCATGCCGCCCAGCGAGTTGACATCGGCAACGCCGGATACCGTACGTAACGCAGGACGTATCACCCAGTCCAATAAGCTGCGTCGCTCCATTAAACTTAAACCGCCGCCTTCCACAGTGAACATGAACATTTCGCCTAAAGGCGTAGTCATCGGCGCAATACCGCCTTCGACACCCGCAGGCAAGCTCCCCCACATGGTATTCAAGCGTTCGGCAATCTGCTGGCGAGCCCAGTAAATATCGGTGCCTTCTTTAAAATCCACGGTAATGTCGGTCAGCGCGTATTTGGCGATGGAGCGCAACATGGTTTGATGCGGAATGCCCAACAGCTCGACCTCAATCGGCGCGGTGATTCTGGCTTCAACTTCTTCAGGGGTCATGCCGGGCGCCTTGACGATCACCTTGACCTGGGTTGGCGATACTTCAGGAAAGGCGTCAATCGGAATATTTTTAAACGCCCAATAACCGCCGCCCGCCAGTAGCACGACCAACAACATCATCATCAGCCGCTGGCCCAGCGCAAAGCGAATCAGGTTAGCCATTATTCGCCACTCCCCAGACCCAGCCAGTTTGCTTTGAGCGCAA
>DATBQC010000553.1:0-1872 GCA_036561065.1 Methylobacter sp.
TAGTTGGAATATTGGCCTGTGATCACCATGAAACACGACTCTCAAATCAAAATAGTATTTAGGCGCATATGGGGGTGGAAAGAGAAATCCACTAGCCTACTCCAGACTGCCCCCCACGTTCCTCCATTGTTACCCGCAAAACTTATTCAACTTGCTCAAAACAACGTCGAGACGGTATTAGAACAGCTGAATACCTCTTCCGAGGGGTTAAGCGAACTCCAGTCCAATCTCCGACTGGGCAAAATTGGACTGAATGAAATTGCCCATGAGAAACCACGGAAGTGGTACGTCCAGTTTTTGAAGACGTTTGCGCCTGATCTTTGTTGGGCCAGAAAACCCAACATAAAAATGGGCATCGGCATCAACATGGAGCAGGGTATCACAGACGATATAGGCGTCTTTTTTAGGGGCATGTATTCAGACGGAAAAACCGAAGTTTATTCTTATACCTCCGCCGACCGGTCAATATCTTTCGGCGCAGCCATGAAGGGTATTCGTTGGGGGCGTAGAAAAGATACGTTAGGAATTGGCTATGCGCAAAGTTGGATTTCAAGCCAGCATGTCGCCTATCTGAATATGGGCGGAGTTGATGGTTTTATCGGTGACGGCAAGATCAATTACCGGCCCGACCAAGTGGCCGATATTTATTACCAATGGCATGCCATCAGTTCTACCTGGGTGACTTTTGACTATCAACATTTAGCCAACCCCGCTTTTAACGCAGATCGCGGGCCGGTAGACATTTATAATGCCAGGATACATTTTGAGTTTTAAAGAATTTAGAACAATCACTTAAGGAAGCGCTGAACAAATCATTTTTACTTATAGTTAGACAGGTTCACCATGAACGGAATCAATATGTTACCGTTCATCCTGAGCCTGTCGAAGGATTTAATCAGCACTTCCCTAACTCGAACCGGGAATTGTGTATGGGCGTATGGTGGCGGCTGGGGGCATGTAGTTAAGTTGTAATCTTATCTTGCTATTGTATCGCTGACGAATGGTGTCCAATGATTCCAAGGCTGGATGTCACATATAGGATAAAAGGAAGGTGTCTTGAGGCTCTTTTGATATAACTGATTTTAAAGAGAAAATCGGATGGTTTTTCTTAGGATGTTCAGCATCCACAATTAAACATTATTGAGGAACGAATGATGAAAAATTTAGCATCGATATGTGCCGGTCTTTTGCTTCTTTTAAGTACTCCTGTTTTCGCTGAAGATCATCTCGTTGCAGCCCAGAACCACGTTGATGCTGCGGTAGTTCAAGGGGAGGCAGGGCACACTCATATTTTGATCGAACACGCAAAGGCGGCATTGGAGCAAACACTAGCAGCTTCCATAGTAGCAAAAGGCGTATCAAAAAATCATTTGGACTCAGCAGCTAAAGAGCTACAAGAATCCATTGATCTTGCCAATTTGGGGCATATAGGCTCGGCTACTATACATGCCGAAGCAGCTAAAAAACACATTAAGGCCAGCAACAAATGATACTAAGTTCTGTTGATGATTGATAAAAAATAGTCGTTATTCCAATGACTACATAAATTCACTTGTATTTTTCAAGGGGCTATCAATTTGAGAAATGCCGATAGAGCCAAATGAAGTGGCACCTTAAAAAATGTACCAATAAAACCACCCAGGTCGGTTCATTACAACCAATTTCAGACAATTCCAGAATATTTTTTTGTCGAAATACCTTCAACGGGAGCGTTGAAGGCGTATTATACTTTGGCATGAGTATTGCTGTTTATTTGAGGCAGTCCACATAATGAGAAAATACATGAGAGCATTTCCTTCAAAGAACATCTGGGTGGTGATTGTCTGCAGTTTGGCGGTTCTATTGGCAACATCAACAACCGCAACGGCAAAC
>DATBQC010000554.1:0-2320 GCA_036561065.1 Methylobacter sp.
GTCGGAAGCTGCTCAGCTGCAACTGGGCTTGTATTAAAGTCGATAAAAAAATAACAATAATTAGACTTCAAGTGAAAACAGGATGACTACGTTTAAAGATATTAATCTGCAAGTCGGTTCGCGCTTACAGATGGCATTGCAGCATGGTCCCAAACAACTTATTTATTATACGGAACTCATCGGCTACGTCGATGGAGAGTACATGATAGTAAAGACACCTATTGAGAATGGGCTTTCCATTCAAATTCAGGTAGAGGAGCCGGTCACCCTGCGAATATTAGCAGGAGTGGATGTTTTTACGTTGACGTGCAGGGTAAGAACCATCTTTAGATCCCCGCATTATTATTTACATCTCGGCTTTCCTACGGATATTAAATCCGTTGCACTTCGCGGTGCCATCAGGGCCAAGGTGAATTTACCGGTACAAGTTAACGGCGTAGCCGGAGCCGGTATTATTACCGATATCAGTGTCACAGGTGCCGCGATAATTGCTGACAAAGCATTGGGCGAGCTTAATCAAGAGGCTTTAATTGCTTTCGAGTTCCCTATAAAACCGACCAATCAAAGCGCACATATAGATACCAGTGCGACGATACGCAGCATTCAAGAGCTGCCCAGCAAGAAAAAAGACGCGCCGCCAAGGATATCGCATGGCATTTCGTTTCATGAGCTTGATCTCACCAGTCAAGTGATGTTGTTGAATCTGGTTTATGAATCGATGAACAGGCTTGGCTAGAGGTTGAGGCTAATCTGCTGGGTTAGGTCGGTAGCGTGTTGTATCGATTCGATGTTATAATGCTTTCGTTTTGAGTTGGCGTTCTTCAAGAGCGAGCCTATTTTTAGACTTAACGGAGACTAACCAAGCGCAACAGGAAAAAATTGCCGCGTGGCCTACGAAATTTACTGAGCTAAGTTTAGAAATTCGGGCTACAGGCATACGACTGAATTGTGCGGGTTCTTTTGAACCATAAGACCCATTATAAGCGGTTGTTTTGCACCCTAGGCAAGGCTGCCCTTTTGAAAAGCACTATCAGGACGGGCGGTGTAGTGGCATTGGTCTGTGGCACATAATTTGCTGATACCAGAATAATTATAAAATTGTTTTTCAAACTGCTGTCACATAGATCTGTTTATATACGCTAATACCAAAGACATGGATTGTGCAAGCTGAATAGATTCAACGATAAATCCTCCTCCCCTAAAATGCAATTTTACTCAATGGAAAATAAGCCGTTGCGGCTTTTCTTTCTTAATGAAAAGTTATGAACATGTTCAATTTAAAAGCTTTACTGTGCTTGGTTTTTACTTTATGGACGATGGCGCTACGGGCGGAAACCGAAGCAGTTAAAGCAGAGAATTTAGCCATTACTGAACAGCAAGCCATCGCGTTGTTCTATCAACGTAACCTTAGTTTGATTGCGGCAAACTTCAATATCGATAATGCGCAGGCGCAAGAGATTATTGCTGCCGCGATTCCAAATCCGGTGTTCAGTTTCACTGTTTCATCACTGAATCCAAATATGTTTCGGCAGGAATACAACAATGTATCGTCGTTGCCGGCGATATCGCCGCAGATTCAACAACTGATCGAGACTGCCGGGAAACGCAGGTTACGGATAGAAAGCAGTGAACTGGCTACCGAAGCAGTAAACCTTGATTTGAAAGACACAGTGCGTGTACTTACCAATGCTGTACGGCGCAGCTATTACAGCCTGTTGCTGGCACAAAAGACGGCCAAGGTGGCAACCGAAAACTACGAGCGCTATCGTGAGATTCTGCGGGTTAATGGGATCAGGCTTAAGGTGGGTGATATTTCTGAGACCGATTTTACCCGTATCGAGGTCGAAAGCCTCAAGGCCCAAGGCGATCAAGATCTGGCCACTGCGGCATTAAATCAGGCACGAGCCAATCTGCTGCTATTGCTGGGTTGGCCTGAAAACAGCATGGAAATATCGGCTGTCGAAGCTTGGCCGGAAGCCAACCCTGGAATCGCACGGGCAGGACAGGATCAATTGGCTGAAAAGGCGCTAGAGCGGCGACCCGATTTGCAAGCGGCTCGAGTGCGTATTGATCAGGCAGGAAAAATGTTGACCTTGGCAAACCGGCTGGCTATTCCCGATGTGACCGTCGGTGCTTTTTACCAACGCGACCCCGGTAACTTCTTTACGGAAAGCGGCGGAGTCAGCGTCAGCGTACCGCTACCTTTGTTCTACCGCCAGGAAGGTGAAATCTCAAAAGCCCGTGTTGGTTTAAGTTCTGCCGAGTTGGCGTTAAAACAGACTGAACAGGGCGTGCGAGCCGAAGTTATGAAGGCCTTGGC
>DATBQC010000555.1:0-2054 GCA_036561065.1 Methylobacter sp.
TCCGCAGACTCATATTAATCGATTCGATGGCGTTGGTGGTGTAAATCACTTTTCGGATTTCCGGCGGGTAGTCAAAGAACGGTGTGATCCGCGCCCAATTGCGGCGCCAGGACTGTCCGATGGACTGGTAATCTTTATCCCACTTGAGCTCGAACGCCGACAGCATGTGTTCCGCTTCCTCGACGGTTGCGGCACTGTAGACGCTTTTGAGATCGGTCGCGATTTCCTTCTGCATTTTCCAGGAGACGAAGTTCAGGCTGTTTCGCACCATGTGCACGATGCACAACTGAACAGCAGCCTTGGGGTAGACGGCTTCGATGGCGTCGGGGAAGCCTTTCAGGCCGTCGACGCAAGCAATGAAGATGTCCTGCACGCCTCGGTTTTTCAGCTCGGTGACGACTTGCAGCCAGAACTTGGCGCCTTCGGTCTGGGCGATCCATAGACCCAGCACTTCCTTGTGACCTGACATGTTCACACCGATGGCGAGATAGACAGCCTTGTTGCGCACGGCGCCGCTGTCGCGTACTTTGACGTGGATGCAGTCGAGATACAGGATGGGGTAGAGCGCATCGAGCGGCCTGGCCTGCCAAACCTTCACATCCTCGCTCACAGCGTCTGTCACGGAAGAAATCAGGCTGGGGGACACCTCCGTGCCGTAAATCTCTTCCAGATGGCTCTGGATCTCTCTGACGGTCAGTCCGCGTGCATACAAGGAAATGATCTTGTCGTCGAAGCCGGTCCAGCGCGTTTGATGCTTGCCGACGATCTGCGGCTCAAATGAGCCTTGGCGATCACGGGGAATGTCGAGCGGCAGTGCGCCGAAATCGCCTTTCAGCGTTTTGGCGCTGTGGCCATTGCGGGTATTGGCAGTGATATTGGTCACCTCTCCGCTTTTGCCGTGCCCCAGGTGGTCGGTCATTTCGACTTCCAGGGCACGTTCGACGAGCATCTTGGTCAACTGCTTGAGCAGGCCGTTTTCGCCTATCAAGTCTTCGGGTTTCGTGTAATTGGCAAGCAGGCTGTCCGCCAACTTGACCAGTTCAGGATAGGGCTTTGCCCGTTTGATGCGTTTTACGTAGGTCATTGTGTCCCTTATACAGGCAGTCTCCTGCCAAATGACCGTTTACACAAAACTTTTTACACCCTCGCGACATGTCACCTTCACCTGACCAACTCCAGCTCTAATTCGTCGGGTGCAAATCCAATTGGCCATTGCGTAATTCCATTATTGACGTTGCATTCCAATTTGTAGCCGGGCGGCGTCAGATGTATTTCCAGGATAGTTGCTGTGTCACCTATGACCGGTTTCCGAAAATTGAATGCAATATCGCGTTCCGCAAACGATCGATGCAGGGCAACGACTATTACAACATCATATTTTTTAAATTTCATTGCCGACGATGTCTCCGAACGAAGCTTATTTTTTCTTATTCACCGGCCCTACATCCATGCCGTCGTATTTCGTATTCGGAAATTTCGCGGCCAAATCGCAAAGTTCGTGGTCTCGCTTATTTAAGGAATCCACCGTGTGGGTTTCGACTTTTTCGACATGAAGCCAATACTGCCCGGCTTCGTCGCGTCGCCCCTTGTCGTCAACAATCCGATATCCATCACTTTTAAGTCTTGCGGCAAGGTTTGACAATGGCATTTCAGAGCCTGCGACAAAAAAGTAGCCCCAGACCATATCGTGATAAATGTCCCATTTAGCGGTAGCACGAATTCGCGTGAACATGTCGTCAACGTCGGCGCGAGAGGTGCAGGCTGCGGACTCGATGGCGGTTGCGGTTTGCTCAAGTCGCGCCAACTCACTTTTATTTGCGTTACGGACGGCCTGATTCGGGTACAGAAAATCGGAGTACGCTTCCCAAGTCCGGTCTTCCTTAACGTGGATGTATGGTTTGCAATTCTTGCAGCTGGTCGCATAGAACTTCTGCAAGGCAGACTCTACACCAGCCGGATTATTGACGTATATGTACTGTAGACGTTGCCCGTCGTTTGTAAACGTTCCCGCCCAGATGAAAGGTGTTGCCGCTGCAACGACATCGATCAGCCGA
>DATBQC010000556.1:0-17702 GCA_036561065.1 Methylobacter sp.
TCTGTCGCTGGAAAATTGGCAGAAAGATCCCAAGACGCAATTACAGGAACTCATGCAGTCAAGAAAAATGGAACTGCCGGATTATACCTTGATAACCATGTCAGGGCTTGCTCATGAGCAGACTTTCAAAGTGAAGTGCACAACGCCGTTAACAGCCGAGTCTTGTGTCGGCACCGGCAATTCCAGAAAAAAGGCCGAGCAGTCGGCGGCAGAGCTCATGCTCGAATTATTAAATAAGGACACTAAATGAATTGCGGTTTCGTCGCCCTGATTGGTCGACCCAATGTAGGCAAATCAACATTGATGAATCATTTGTTGAAGCAAAAAATCAGTATTACCTCACGTAAGCCGCAAACAACCCGGCACCGAATCCTCGGCATTAACACCACTGACGCAGGCCAAGCCATTTATATGGATACGCCGGGCATGCATAACAGTGAAAAGCGGGCGTTGAATCGTTATTTAAACCGAACCGCTGATACGACTTTGTTGGGCGTCGATGTGATTGTCTGGCTGATCGACGGTTTGTCCTGGCATGAATATGATGAGGCTATCTTCAAAAAGCTGGAGCAGGCTGGACTGCCGGTCATTCTCGCAGTTAACAAGGTCGATAAGGTCGCGGACAAGGAAGCTATTTTGACTTTCTTTAACGAAGCCCAACATCGTTTTCCATTCAAGCATTTGGTGCCTATTTCCGCGTTAAAAAGAACCAATCTCGACCAGTTGGAAAGCTTGATCATGGGGTTGTTGCCGGAACGGGATTTGATCTATCCCGAGGATCAGGTGACCGACCGATCCGAACGGTTTTTAGCAGCGGAGATTGTCAGGGAAAAATTGACCCGGCGCTTAGGCGATGAGCTGCCTTATGAGCTGGCGGTTGAAATTGAACGCTACGAAGAAAAATCATATATCACCAAAATATACGCGATTATCTGGGTGGAACGCTTGACCCAAAAGAACATCGTGATCGGCAAGGACGGCGATATGTTGAAAAAAGTCGGCACCGATGCTCGGGTGGATATAGAAAAACTGATCGGGCAGAAGGTTTATTTGCAGCTTTGGGTTAAAGTTAAAAAGGGCTGGTCGGATAGTGAACGAGCCTTGCAAAGCTTAGGCTTTAATGACTGAAACCGCAGTTTATTTGCAGCCTGCTTTTATCTTGCAGCAACGCAAATACCGGGAAACCAGCCTGATTATCGATGCGTTAACCCGTGATTTCGGCCGGATTTCCTTGCTGGCTAAGGGCGTAAG
The DNA here is from genome assembly GCA_036561065.1 of Methylobacter sp. Lineage (GTDB taxonomy): Bacteria > Pseudomonadota > Gammaproteobacteria > Methylococcales > Methylomonadaceae > Methylobacter_A. The sequence goes on from DATBQC010000556.1 coordinate 1,252, forward strand.
AAAAGCCAGATCCAAAACAGCAGGGATGCTGCAACCCTTTATTCCGTTGACTATTTCCTATGTCGGCAAGGCAGAGTTAAAAAACCTGGTCGATGTTGAAATGGTTCAGCCGTTTAACGAGATTAAGGGGCTTGCTCTGTATTGCGGTTTTTATATCAATGAGTTAGTCGCTTGCTTTTTGCACAAATACGACCCTCACCCCGAAGTGTTCGGCTATTACGGCGAATGTTTATCCTCTTTGGCCGATGCCTCCGGCATGGAAGCGGCATTGCGGTTGTTTGAGCTTAATCTGCTGGAGTGTGCCGGTTACGGTTTGCAGTTGGAATATGCTGAAAATGAAAAAGCCATTGAATCTTTAAAGAGATACGATTTTAATGTAGGCCAGGGTCCCGTTGAAGTCGTGAATGGACAGATTGCAGGCAGGACTTTGCAGGCGTTAAGTGCAAGAGAATTGACTGACCCAAAGGTTTTGAACGAAGCAAAAATACTGATGAGGGCGGTTATTGACGTCTACTTGCAGGGCAGAGAGCTTAAAAGCCGTGCGGTTTTCAATAAGATTATGAAGCACACCGGAGGCGAACGGGGCTTTCAATCCGGTTCCTAACGTTTTTTATATATTACCCATCACAATATCTTAAACGGAGTGGGCGGGGCTACAAACTTTGTCCAGCATGAAAAATGAATAATACACAAATCCTATTAGGCGTGAATATTGATCATGTTGCTACTTTGCGGCAGGCCAGAGGTACGCTTTACCCTGAGCCGGTTCAGGCCGCTTTGGTTGCGGAGCAGGCCGGCGCTGACGGCATTACCGCGCATTTGCGGGAAGACCGTCGGCATATCCAGGACAGGGACATCTATCTATTAAAAGACATGCTGCATACCCGACTGAATCTGGAAATGGCAGTGACCGATGAAATGGTCGGTATCGCAATGAAAGTACAGCCCTATGCTTGCTGTCTGGTGCCGGAAAAACGGGAAGAGTTGACCACCGAGGGCGGGCTGGATGTCGCCGGCAACTTGCATCGCCTGCAATGGGCTTGCGAGCAATTGGCGTCCGCAGGTATTGAAGTGTCGTTGTTTATTGATCCTGATGAAATGCAGATCGATGCGGCTGTAAAAGCTGGTGCACCGGTAGTTGAATTGCACACCGGATGTTACGCCGAGGCGAGCAACCGGCTACAGCAAGCCGAAGAGCTGGCGCGCATCAGGAAGGCTGCTGTTTATGCACACAGTGCCGGATTGCAGGTTAACGCCGGGCATGGATTAAACTTTTTCAATGTTGAAGCTATATGCGCGATACCCGAAATAGTCGAGCTTAATATCGGCCATTCGATTATTGCTCAGGCGGTATTTTCAGGTCTGGCTCAGACGGTCAAGGATTTGAAGAGGATCATGCGTGATGCGAGGTTACAACAAGGCGTTTGATTCTGAAAGGTTTGGCGTGGTAGCCTCAAAAAACAGGGTTTTAGAGGCTACCGGGGTTTTACATTGCAAAACCGTGTTTTTGCATACGGTAAAGCAGGGTATCGCGGGAGATGCCCAGCAGCTTTGCAGACTTGCTGCGATTGCCTTTAGTGCGGTTCAGGGCTTGATGTATTAAATCGGCCTCTAAGGTATCCAGTTTCAGGCCGGTTTCAGGCAGGGTGAAGTTCGTTGCAGCAGGCGCAGTGCTTACTGTTTTGGTTGTAAATTCAGATGGAAGGTTTTCCGGTTCGATGACTCTGCCTGCTAATAAAATGCTGAGCCGTTCGCATAAATTACGTAATTCACGAATGTTGCCCGGCCATGAGTAGGCTTTCAGTGCTTTTAAAGCGGGCTTGCTGAATTTGGGCGCAGTCAGCCTGTGCGCATCCTCGAATAAAGCCAGAAAGTGCTTGATCAGCGACTCAATATCCTCAGTACGTTGCGCCAGCGGTGGTAATTCTAAAGGCACCACATTCAAACGGAAGTACAAGTCCGACCGGAATTCACCGTTTTTGATTTGCTTGTCGAGGTCGGCGTTGGTTGCGGAAATAACACGGACATCAACCTTGTAAGGCTTGATTTCGCCGACTGCAAGACATTCCCCAGATTCAAGAAAGCGCAATAATTTTGCCTGTATCGAGAGCGGCAAGGAATTGATTTCATCAAGAAACAGGGTGCCGCCATTGGCAGCTTGGAACAGACCTTGCTTATCGGAACTCGCCCCGGTGAACGAGCCTTTTTTATGACCGAACAATTCCGACTCGATCAGACTTTCAGGCAATGCCGCACAATTCAAGGTGATAAAGGCCTTGTCGGCGCGAGCGCTAGTCTTTTGAATGGCTGATGCGAGCACTTCTTTGCCGGTGCCGGTTTCGCCCTTAAGCAACACAGTGACGTCAGTAGCAGCAACGATTTTGGCGCTACGGATTAAGGAATCCAGTGCGGGAGATTGACCGATGATCGCGTTGAAATGATCCATAGATGCCTCTTAATGTGATGCCATGTGCGTGGTAATCGCCATGGGATTAAGCCATGGCAGGGCAGCCAGTAAAGCCAGTGCAATCATGAACAGGCCGATAGCCTGTTTGAAACGCTGCATTCTGGACAACCTTGTTAATATGCCGGTCATTATACCGACTCCCATGACCGCAGGCAAAGTTCCCAGTCCGAAAAACAGCATGGTCAGTGCACTTTGTTTGATGTCTCCTGCGGTTGCGGCGAGCGCCAAGGCCGAATAGACCAAGCCGCACGGCAGCCATCCCCAGACCATACCGAACAGATAAGCTTGGCTACGATTTTTAACCGGGATCAGTTTACGGCCGAAAGGTTCGATCATCTTCCAGAAACGCAGGCCGATTTTTTCAATATAGGCAAAACGGGGGAACCATCCGGCTATATAAAGCCCCGCTCCGGTCATGATCGTAGCGGACAGCAATTGCAGCAATCGATGTCCGCTGATTTCTCCCATCGGCATGGTGACCAATGCTTCTACAACGCCTGCTAATGCCCCGGCTATCGTGTAACTGGTAATGCGGCCGATGTTGTAATTAAACACAAAGGGCAATAGCCGGCTTTTGTTGTTTCGTATTTCCGGGCTGAGGCTTAAGGTTAATGTCCCGATAATGGAGCCGCACATGCCGATGCAGTGCATGCTACTGAACAGACCCATGGTAAAGGCGACCAGGTATGAGGTGGTGAAAGCGAGATCAAATTCCATAATCGCAGGATATTCTTAAAAAGGGTAGGGGCGACCGGTTGGTCGCCCTTTTTGATTCAGCATTATTGCATTTATTGAAACTGCGCAAGAATCTGCCCCTGAATTTTCTCGGCCATCGCTTTACGGTTTTCAGCGTCGCGGATAGGCCTGCCGACGACGATATAATCAGCGCCATTCTGGAAAGCCATTTCCACGCTGACCACGCGTTTCTGGTCGTCCTCTTCGCGGTTATCGACAGGTCTGATGCCCGGTGTGATTACCAGCAGCTTATGATCCAGCTCCTCTCTCAACATCGCGACTTCAAGACCGGATGAGACAATGCCGTCGCAGCCGATTTGCAGGGCGCGTTTGGCGCGGGATAAAACCAGCTCTCGCACATCGCAGGCAAAGCCCAAATCGTCAAGATCGCCGCGATCCAAACTGGTTAACGCGGTTACGGCCAGTACTTTAAGATCGCCTTTTTCCTTGGCGGCAGCTTCCATAATCGCATCGTTGCCGTGTATGGTGGCAAGATCCACGCCCTTGCTGCTCAAGGCCTTAATGGCCCGGCCCACGGTGGCGGGGACGTCGAAAAACTTCAAATCGACAAAGATTTTTTTATTCTGCTGCTTTAGCCATTCGATAAAACCGAAATAGTCGCCCGACATGAACAGTTCCATGCCGACCTTGTAAAAGATTACCGAATCGCCGAGTTCTTCGACCAAAGCCTGGGCTTCTGGAATGCTGGAGACATCCAGCGCCATGATTAAGCGTTCACGGACGGGGATGGGTTTGGTTGAGATAAATGATTCAGGCATAGTAAACACAAAGTAAAAGTAAAAAATTCTATAGGATGGGCTGAGGCACGAAGCCCATCATTGCTCACGAAATATGGGCTGTACGTCGCCTAAAGCGCCTACTGTCGGTGTTTAGCCCATCCTGCGTTTATTCAGTCACCAAGCCTTGTTCATGCCAAGCCTGAATTCCGCCGTTCATTAAGTAAACCTTGGGAAATCCCGCCGCCTTTAAGATCAGTTGGGCTTGTGCGGAACGCAGGCCGGCTTGGCATTGTGTGATGACCGGGCGGTTTTTATAAGGTTCCAGCTCTGCCAGTCGTGCGTTTAATTGAGACAGAGGAATATGAATGGCACCGTGAATCTGGTGTTCATTCCAGTCGTCGTTTTCACGAACATCGACAATAACCGCCTTATTCGTGACGCGCATTGTTGCTGCATCTTTAGGCGAGATGACATCAGTTTCCGCAATTGCAAAAGGGCTGGCTAATAATAAAAAAACACCGAGTCGGCAATACTTTGAAAACAGACGCATTCAAACGCTCCCAAGCAATAAGTCGACATATATTACCGGAACTTGATTTAACGGTGAATGTTAAAATTCACTATTGCCACAATAGTCCCCGATTATGAACTCAACATTGATACAAATGACCTTGATAATGGCGTGCGGCGCAGGCTGGCGTTTTGCCAAACCGGCTGGCTTGTCAGCCGAGCAAACGCGGCAGGTGCTGACCACAGTGGTCTATTATTTGCTGCTGCCCGCCATGGTTCTGGAGGTCTTATGGTCGGCGGATATCGGCTTGCATTCGTTTCAGTATACCTTGCTGGGTGTGGGCAGTATTGTTGTTGCGATGCTCTGTCTGTGGATAGTTGGCGCGCTGTTCAAATTCGAACACCGGCGCATGGGCGCTATGATCCTGGCGGCGGCATTTCCCAATGTGACTTACCTGGGCTTGCCGGTTTTAGAACAAACCTTCGGCAGCTGGGCCAGATCGGTGGTTATACAAATGGACTTGTTTGCAGTCACGCCGTTATTGTTTACCGCCGGTATCATGGTCGCGCGGCACTACGGCGAGGAGACCGCAGAAAAGCCAAAATCGCTGTGGTTGTTTTTTAACGCCCCGCCATTTTGGGCTGCGGCTGTTGCGGTTATCCTGAATATTAACGGTTTCGTCGCCCCGGATTGGTTTTTGGGCGTACTGCAAAAATTATCCGCCGGAGTCGTGCCGTTGATGCTGTTTTCTTTAGGACTGGCTTTAAGTTGGAAGGCGTTAACCGTCCGGAATATCCCGTATGTCATCCCTGTGATAGCCATTAAGATGGCGTTGATGCCGTTGTTTGCGATGCTTTTAGTCGGGTATTTGCCTATAACCGGCGAATACCGGGCGGCAGCAGTGCTCGACCTGTCCATGCCGAGCATGCTGCTGGGCATCGTTTTTTGCGATCGCTACCGGTTGGATAGCTCACTGTACGCGATGGCGGTAACGGTAACCACGGCAATCAGCCTGATTACATTGCCGTTTTGGCATAGCGTGTTGATGAATGGAATGCACTGGTTTTTGTAGGGGCGACAGCAGACCCGTCCTTTAGTTGGTTTTGTAGGTCGGACATAAACAGCATGCCCAATCGGGACTGTCGCAAACCGACTTAATCGCGACCGATTGTCGGCTTTGCAACAGCAATGATTAGCCTCTCTTCCTGTAATACAACATCTTACGCATGGCATCGATCTTGCCTGTCTGCTGTTATTTATACCAGCAAACAGCGATGAAACATTTTCTTGATTGGTCGGCTTATCAAAACGCCGGTATGGGCGACGCCTATGCCGATATTCCCAAGAATGGCGGCGATTTTGCCAAGGCGGTTGCGGTATGCATCGGCAGCCGCCAGTGCGAACAGGGCGACAAAGGCGTGATGTGCCCGAGTTTTAAAGTGACCGGTAATCCGATGTTGTCGCCGGGCGGTCGAGTCAAATTGCTGAAAGCCGCGTTAAACGCGACCGACGATAAGGCCTTGTTTGACCCGGACTTGGCCGAGGCGATGGATTTGTGCATCAGTTGCAAAGGCTGCAAGCGCGAATGCGAGAACGAAGTCGATATGGCGCTGATCAAGGCCGAATATCTGGCTCAACGTCGTCAAGCCGAAGGATTGTCCTTGCGGCACACGCTGTTGGCAAATCTACCCAAATTGTTGAATTGGCCGCTGATTAGACAGCTGGTGATCTGGCGCAATCGTTATGCTTGGCTGGCGCGTGTCGCCGAACATCTGCTGGGTATTGCCGCTAAGGCTCCGTTGCCGGTTCCTTCCGAATATGGCAGCAAAGAACAGCCCTTTACAGAAAACACGTTTTCTCCTGAATCAACTGCATCGGCTCAGGAAGTGGTGCTGTTCGTCGACACCTTTAACCTCCATTTCAACCCCGACGTGGCCGAAGCCGCAACCAGACTGTTGAGCATTGCAGGCTATACGGTACGGATTGCCGGGCTGGATGATAATCAGACGACACCGCTATGCTGTGGACGCACCTATTTTGCCAACGGCATGATAGAGCAGGCCCGCAGCGAAGCTAACCGCTTATTGCAGGCATTACAACCGCACATCGACGCCGGTCGCTGGATCATCGGTCTGGAGCCGTCCTGCATACTCAGCTTGCGCGACGAATACCTGAAGCTGGGCCTGGACGAAACGGCGGCCAAACTGGCGGCACGGGTGCTGTTGCTGGAGGAATTTATCGCGAAAGAACAAACCGCTAAACGCTGGTCTTTGGCATTCAAGGCCGACGGCGAACGGGTATTGGTGCACGGTCATTGCCACCAAAAAGCCGTCGGCGCGATGAAGGCGATGCGCAAAGTTCTGAAAACCGTTGAGGGTCTCGACTTCGAACTGATCGAATCTTCCTGCTGCGGCATGGCCGGGCATTTCGGCCTGGAAGCCGAGCATTACGCCGACTCGCAAGCGATGGCCGAACTGGCGCTGTTTCCGGCCTTGCGCGCCGAACTGCAAGCGGCGATAGTCGCCAACGGTTTTTCCTGTCAGCAACAAATTAATAACGGCGGTTTCGGCAAACCGAAGCATATCGCCCAAATCCTTTACGCCGCTGCAACTACGAAGGAATCTTTATGAAACTGCAAATCGAACGCCGTTATGTCGAAAGCTTGATCGAAACTTTCCCCAACTTGGTTTCGCTGAAGGAACAACTGCGTTTCGGCAACCGTGCCGAAGTGTTTTATCAACAACTGGCCGCGCATGAATGGGGCTTTTTGCACGATCTTTACAGCAACGCCGGTGCGTCGATGCAAAACCAGGCGGCGCTGCTGGCAACCTTGCGAAGCGCGTTGCATGGCGACGACGTGCGTTACGAGGCCGGGCAGCTGGAGATGCTGCTGCCGGTTATCACCCGCTACCTGATCGACGATGCGATACGCGGCTGGCTGTTCCAGGCGGACGCTAAGGGGCGAACCGGTGCCTATTTGATCACCCGGCTTGATTACACGCCGCCCGGCGAGGAAGAAGCGGGGCGCATACTGATTGAGCTGAAAGCCAATTCCAAAGGCAAGATAGCGATTGAAACCTTGATAATCCGCGCCAAGGACATCGTCGGCAAAACCGTTGCCGAGATTTTTGCCGCAAAAGGTTACCTGAAAGAAACGCCGGAGCTGATCGCCAGTTACGACGAAGCCTCCGGTCGCTATTTCGACTGGCGTGGTCGCTATGGTGAGCAGTTTTCCGGTTGGGGTACGGCGGTTTATGTCGAAGATCCTACCTCCAGCCACCGCAGCAGCGACTGGACGCGCAAAACCACCGTGGTGCTGTCGTCGGCGGGCGGCGCTTGCCGATTGGTGAATGATGAAAACATCCTCAGCGAACGGGCGTTATCTCTGGAAGCGTCCGGCGACATCCTCGGCAAGTACCTGCGCAAAGCCGGAAACAGTATGCGTTACGACAGCAAAACCGAAAATGCGATGGAAGCCTCGAAAGCCGACATTCCCAAAGGCGCGTTCACCGAATTGCCGGTACACGGCTACATCCTGATGTTTCATCTGGAGCTGCATCACCATGTCTGGGTGCATGTCGACGACATGGAACCTTACCAATACCAGCCGGAATTGAAACAAAAACTGATTTTGCCTCCGGAACAAACCGACCTGATCGACATCCTGACCGCCGAAATGGACATGCTGATGGACGACATCGTCGCCGGAAAATCCGGCGGCACCACGGTGTTGTGCGCAGGCCCGGCCGGAGTCGGCAAAACTCTGACCGCCGAAGTTTATTCTGAAATTATCAAGCGCCCGCTGTATCGGGTGCATTCCGGGCAGTTGGGCCTGAATGTTGGGGAAATGGAGAAAGTGCTGAAAGAAACGCTGATCCGCGCCCAGCGCTGGGGCGCAGTCATGCTGATCGACGAGGCCGACGTTTACATCAAGCGCCGTAGCGACAATCTGGCCTCCAATGCTGTGGTCGGCGTGTTCTTGCGGGTGTTGGAGTATTTCAACGGCCTGCTGTTTTTAACCACCAACCGCGTCGACGACATCGACGAAGCGATTATTTCCCGCTGCATCGCGATGATCAAATACCACGCGCCCAACAGCGCCGATCGCCGCAAAATTTGGAGCGTCATGACCGAGCAGTTTGCATTGCCGTTGGATCAGGCATTGATAGAGCAACTGGCCGAACTGTTCCCGACCGCTACCGGTCGCGACATTAAAGGCTTGACCAAGCTGGTCGCCAAGTTTTGCCTGCAAAAGCAGCTGGAACCGAGTCTTGAAGTGTTCAAACGTTGTTCGGTGTTTCGGGGCTTGGAGATGGCGGGTGTGGATGGGGATTGACGGGGATGTTTATCGTTCCCACGCCGGAGCGTGGGAACTATTAGAAAATCACACAGGAAAATCGAATGAAATTGTATTTAACACCCGGTTCCTGCTCGACAGGTATCCATATTTTAATGGAAGAACTCGAACTGGTTTTCGAAGCGCAACTCGTAAACCTAATGGCCGGAGATCAAAATACGCCGGAATATCTTGCGCTGAACCCCAAAGCCACCATTCCGATGCTGGTACGTAATGACGGCACCGCGCTGACCGAATTTCAAGCAATCGCCTATTGGTTGGCAAGCAGCTATCCCAAGGCCAAGCTGTTGCCCGGCGACCCGGACGGCAATGCGCGGGTCATCGAACTAATGGATTACGTGGTCGGCACTATTCATGGTCAAGGCTTCGCCAGGATTTTTACGACCGACCGATTCGCTTGCAACGAAGCCTATTTTGAGACCGTGAAAGCCCAAGGCATGGACATCGTTAGGCGCGGGTTTGTCGCCATTGATGACGCTTTGTCGCCTCAAGGCTATGTCATGGACACTTTCACCATCGCCGATGCCGCTTTGTTTTATGTCGAATTTTGGGCTTACAAAACCGGTATTGTGCTACCGGAAAATTGCTTGAAACACTATCGCTTGATGCTTGAGCGTCCGGTGGTAAGGCGGGTTTTGATGGAAGAAGGCTATCGGTTGGATTAACTTAGGGCGGAATATACCCAAGGCTTAACCGTTCGCCCTGAGCCTTGTCGAAGGGTGGATGGTTAAGTCTGCTCTCCAATAACAAATGAGGTGAACATAAGATGGCATTGATCGAAACAACCGAGGTACTTACCGTGGGTTATGGTCAGATTGATAACGATCATGATGAATTTATCAGTCTGATAAACGAATTGGATGCCGCCGACAATATGGCTTTTCCTGCGTTGTTTCAGCAATTATACGAACAGACCGAACAGCATTTTGAACGGGAGAACCAGTTGATGAAGCAATTCTCTTATCTGGGAGAGACCGAACACAAAGGCGAACATCAACGCGTACTCGGGGAATTCAAGCAATTCAAATCACGGGTTGATAAAGGACTGATTGCATTCGGGCGTTCGTTTGTCAAAGACCGTCTCCCGCAATGGTTCGGGCTGCATGTGACGACCATGGACAGCGCTTTGGCGGCGCACATTAACAAACAAGATTAATGACAAACTGCCCCGAATTTGAAGTCATTGAAGATTTTTATGATGCCGCCGAGTGCGAACGCATTTATCGGCGTTTGCTGCACGAGCAAAACTGGCCTGACAATCGATATGCCGTCGCCGGACGGCAGTTTATCCTGCCCCGATTACAGACTTGGCATGCCGATCCGGGGATTCGCTACAGCTACAGCAATAACCTGTTGCAAACCCGAGCCTGGACGCCTTTGCTGTCCGACATTAGAACTCAAGTCGAATCGCAGTTAGATTTCTCCTTTAATTCGGTATTGGTTAATTTGTATCGAAACGGCGACGATTATGTCGGTTGGCATGCGGACAATGAACGGGAGCTGGGCGAACACCCCTTTATCGCCTCATTGACATTCGGCGCGGAACGGCAATTTGCATTCCGGCATAAAAAATATTCGGAAAATGGCAAGGTGTTATTGCGCAGTGGCACTTTACTGATTATGCAACCGGTTTTTCAACACCATTGGCTGCATAGCGTCCCAATCGATCAAAATGTGATGGAGGGACGAATCAATTTAACTTTCCGTAAGGTTATACCTGCGATCAACTGTTTTTCAGGTTAAATAATTCTCGTGTCCTATTCCGCTGTTGGGTCTGGCGATGCCATACAAAACTTCAATAACAAATTCGTAATCATTGTCGCGACCGGCAATGGCAATCACGGATTCCGATATATACCAGATTACATTGGCTAATAATCCTAAAACCCGAAGGAGGAGTATGTGAAAACTGTTCGTGTTTCGACAGGCTCGGCACCGTGTCCATCCGTTTTATAATGCTCGACTGTAGTTTTAGGATGCACAGTTGTAGTGCGGTATTGGTGGATTACTGACAAATTGGTTCAAAAGCACCAACCATCTAGCTATTATGGTTTATAAATTAACTATAATATTCAGTCTGTTAGCTATATGAATGCCCTGGCATTCTAATTGCTTGTTAGAAACTTGAGTTAGCAACATCCATCTGATGTGCGTACTTGACGTTTTTCAAATAATAGCGAGGTATTTATATGTTCGAAGTTACTCTGTTGTTCCTGGTTATGCTTTTAATTGCAGCATGCGCTTTTTTACCATGGGGTCGCAGCACCCACAAGTCCCCCCAACAACCCGCTGTCGCTTGTGAATCTTGCTCGGATTCAGAGCTGAAAGTCCCCGAGGATTCGACACCCAAGCCGCATTTTCTCACCTATCTGCAAAGTGAAATCGAATCCGCTCTGTTTCCGCGCCCTACCGATTCTATCCTGCAGCGTCATTACGATGCCTTGGTCAGCGCAGAACTGGAGAACCGTCTGGCGGCAATGCCGGATTCATAACAATGACTACGATCGGCAGGTTAAAGCGGTAATGATTTCGATACTTGCACTTGGTTTTATGTAAGCTTTCCGGCAACAGCCTGCTCTTTTTGTTGCATAACAAACATTAGTTGATTGCAGATGTTTTTGGGTCGACGCGACTTCGCATAGCTGTTGCCACAGCTTTGCGGAGTCGCGTTGGCAGGAGAGCAGTGCAGGTTGGGTTAAACCCAACACTTCACATGGCGAATGCCGGGGCTCGTTCCCAAAAAATCAGTATATCAATCGACGGCAAGCCTATAATAGAGTTCGGCATTTTCGGTCAATTTAGCAACCACTTTTGCGTCGAGATGGCCGCTTGCAACGCGCGACTGCAAATCGTTGAGAATATATTCCAGACTCATGGTGTGGCGATAAGGCCTTTGTTGCGCCAAGGCCTGGAAAATATCGGCAACGGCAATGATGCGGCATTCCAGATCCAGTTCTTTTTTACCGTTTTTGAAAGGATAACCATCGCCGATCAATGTCTCATGGTGGAATCCGGCCCATACCGGAATTCTTGATCCTTCAAACACGCGTTGCAGGATACGGAAGGTATCGTAGCTATGGCGGTGCATGGTGGCCCGTTCCTCAGGCGTCAGGCTGCCCGGTTTGTCGATGATGTCTTCCGATACCCGCAGCTTGCCGATGTCGTGCAGCAGCCCGGCGATTTCAACCTGCTCCAGTTCGTAACCGTCAATGCCGAAATCCATAGCCAATTGCCGGGCGATATGCGCTACCCGTTGCGAGTGCTCATCTGTGTACGGGGATTTTGCGTCGACTACCCGAGAAAACAGCCGCGCCAGTTCTTTGATCGCAGGAATATCGAGCTGCGTCGTTGGGATATGGCTGCCGATGCTGCGTAAATCTTCATCCAGGTATTCGGGTTCCATTGCCAGCCAGAAAGCCTCGACATCGGCAATTTCGGCAAAAGCGTCCACCAATTCCGGCGCAAACAATATGCCGGACAGCGTTTTAATGTGCGCGATAATCGACGGATATTCGGTCAGAATCTGGCCGCTGTTTAGGAAAGGCGCTTGCAGCATATCGATGCGATCCGCCAGATACAGCAAATTGGCACGCAAACGAATGCGATGATCGACTAGGGGATCCAGCCGTTTTTCCCAGCGGGTGTGGTGGTAGCGAATTTCGGAGGACAAATGCGCCAGCGGCTGACAAGCCGACAAATAATCGGCGCCGCGGATGCAATGGTCCTCTGCGCCGTCCCATTCCAGCGTCTCTGTGAGCTGGTGGTGTTCATGAATCCTGGAAACCCCGCAATCATGCAGCATGCCGGCGTAAAGGATGGACAGGCACTCAGCTTCCGGCCAGTTCAGGTGCAGGGCAATAGCCCTGGCCATGATAGCCACCCGTTTGCCGTGCCTGACTTCGTCAACCCCCACTAAATCCAGTGCGCAAGTTAATGCGGTAATAGCGTTGTGCATATCAATAGGGTGCAGTTTCATGGTGTATCAGACTCCGCTGGGTGATGAATGGATTTTTTGATTTTGACAGGCGATCCGATTATTGTCTTTAAAAATTTGCATGCAAAGCAATGCTTTGCTTTTGCACAGGTCAGCCCAATGAGAATTGTAGAGGAATAATATCCAGGCCGGTATAGCCTCGTTTCACGTTATAATCTTGTGAGCTCAACGATTCTTAACTTATGCGTCACAACATAGATTGGGAACCAGCGTAACTCAATAACTTTGGTTTTTACCATGAACCCAACTCTAGAAATATTTTCCCAAGGCGAAGAAGTCGTTACCGGGCAAACCGTCGATACCAATGCGGCTTGGCTGTCGGAGCGGGTTGTAAACATGGGCTTTACCGTGACCCGGCATACTGCGGTAGGCGACAAGTTGGATGATCTGGTAGCCTTGCTGCTGGAAATTTCAACGCGCGCAGATTGCTGCATTTGCACCGGCGGGCTGGGGCCGACTAGCGATGATCTGACCGCCGAGGCCGTTGCCACGGCGTTCGGCCTGCCGCTGGAATTCGACGCTGTTGCCTTTGAGCAGATTCAGCGATTTTTTACCCTCAGAAACCGGGCCATGCCCGAATCGAACCGCAAGCAGGCGATGTTTCCGATGGGAGCTGTGCGTATCGACAATGCCTGGGGGACTGCGCCGGGTTTTTCCCTGCAAGTCGGGCGTTGCTGGTTTGCTTTTGTGCCGGGCGTGCCTTCGGAAATGCGCCACTTGTTTCTGGAATCGATTCAGCCGACGCTGGCAAGCAGGTTCTTATTGCGACCTGACAAACTAATCACCATCAGGACGTTTGGCTTAGGTGAGTCGGCTATTCAGCAGCTGATCGGTGCGATTGAAATTCCGACTCAAGTTCAGCTGGGTTTTCGGGCAGGCCCGGACGATGTGCAAACCAAGTTGCTGTTTTCGCCGGATTATCCTGAAGTCGACTTGACTACTCTGGTCGATAAAGTTGCCGTAGAACTAGGCGACAATGTGTTTGCTATTGACGGCTTGGCACAGGTCAGTGGCGACTTGGTATTCACCATCGATCAGCTGATGGCAGCCGGAAAACACACGCTGGCGGTAGTTGAAACCGCGAGTCAGGGATTACTGGCGGCCAAGTGCATCGGCAAAGACTGGCTACTGGAAACCCGCTACGAGCAATCCTTGGAGCGGCTATGTCAAAAGCTTGCGGTTACCGGCAACGCCAATGATTTACCGGCAACCGCACTGGCCATCGCCAGCGAAATACACAAGGCCGGCACCGCCGATTTTGTGCTGGTTCAGCTCTATTCCGGGAGCAAACAAACATTTCACGATAAAGACCAAGCCATTATTCTATATAATACGCTACTGACTAAAGATGGATTTTTTCAAACCACCGGATCAGTGGCAGGCCCTATCGAACGCAAACAAAATCAGGCGGCGTTACTGGCACTGGATTTATTGCGACGCAATTTACAACATAAAGAACTTTAAAAATGCCCTTATTACGATTGACCAACGTTTCCATCGCTTTTGGAACTCACGCTTTATTGAAAAACTCCGATTTTCAGCTGGATGCTGGGGAGCGTGTAGGCTTGTTAGGCCGCAACGGCGAGGGTAAATCTACGTTGATGAAGATCATCGCGGGGAATATCCAAGCCGATCACGGCGACATTTGGAGGCAGCCGGGATTAAGGTTGGCATGGTTGGAGCAAACTCCCGATTTGCCGGATGACGCGACCATCTACGATGCCGTTGCCGGCGGCTTGGGCGAATTGGGCGAGTGGATTACCCGCTATCACGCGCTGTCGTTAACCATGGATTATGATGACGACAGGGCCCTGAATGAGCTGGGCGATTTGCAGCACAAACTCGAAGCACATAACGGTTGGCATTTTCAGCAACGGGTTGAAACCACCTTAAGCAAACTGGATTTGCCCGGCGAATTGAAAATCAACGGCTTGTCCGGCGGCTGGAAACGGCGCGTCGCCTTGGCTCGAGCCTTGGTTCTAGAACCGGAAGTGTTATTGTTGGATGAGCCGACCAACCATTTGGATTTTGAAAGCATCACATGGCTGGAAGAGCAGATGCTGAATTTTCAGGGCGCGGTATTGTTTGTGACCCATGACCGCTCGTTCCTGCAAAAACTGGCGACTCGCATTGTCGATCTGGATCGCGGCAACCTGGTGTCCTGGCAGGGCAGTTACGACGATTATCTGGCCCGCAAAGCCGCAGCACTGGAGGATGAAGCCAACCAAAATGCCGAGTTCGACAAGAAACTGGCCGATGAAGAAGTCTGGATCAGGCAAGGTGTAAAAGCCCGACGCACCCGCAATGAAGGCCGGGTCAGGGCGCTGGAAAGGTTGCGTGCCGAACGCGCCCAACGCCGCAGCACCCAAGGCACCAGCAAAATATCTCTGGACAGGGGCGATGCTTCCGGTAAAAAAGTCATTGAAGTCAACGATATTTGCTTTGGTTATGGAGATAGGCAGATTGTTAAGCATTTTTCCACGTTGATTCAACGCGGCGATAAAATCGGCCTGATTGGCGCTAACGGCGCTGGCAAATCAACGTTGTTGAAGTTGCTGCTGAAACAGCTGGAACCCAACAGCGGCACGGTAGAGCAGGGCACCCGTCTCGAAATCGCCTACTTCGACCAGTTGCGCGACCAGCTCGACCCGGAAATGACCGTTGCCGAAACAGTCGCCGACGGCAATGACTTTGTCGAAATCGCCGGTAACCAACGGCATGTGATGTCGTATCTGGGCGACTTCCTGTTTGCCCCGGCCAGAGCGCGTTCGCCGGTAAAAAGTTTGTCGGGTGGAGAGAAAAACCGCTTGTTGCTGGCGAGGTTATTTACCAAACCTTCCAACCTGATCGTCATGGATGAACCAACCAATGACCTGGATTTGGAAACATTGGAACTGCTGGAAGAAAAATTGGTCGATTTTGATGGCACCTTATTATTGGTGAGTCATGACCGGGCTTTTCTGGACAACGTGGTGACTAGCGTCTTCGTACTGGACGGTTCAGGCGAAGTCGATGAGTTTGTCGGCGGCTATACCGATTGGATGGAATATGTTAAACAGGCAAAACAGGCCGAAACGGCCAAAGTAGTCAAGCAGGAAAAGCCGGTAGCTAAGTCCACTGTGTCTACTGGAACCAAAAAGAAACTCAGTTTTAAAGAACAACAGGAGTTGGACAAGTTGCCGGAGTTGATAGCTGAGTTGGAAGCCACACAAGCGGAGTTAAACAGGCAAGTCAGTGCGCCCGAGTTCTACAAACAGGATCAAGCTGCTGTCGCCAAAACGCTGGATGAGCTTAAACAGATCGATGCCAAGCTGGAGCAAATTTATAAGCGATGGGATGAGCTGGAAGCGCAGGCCGAATAGGCGGCGGTTGACAAGGCCATTGCGCCAAAACGCAATATCGATTATTCTACGCGGCTTCCCGTGATCTACGGGAGCAAAAATAAGGAGAGATGGCCGAGTGGTCGAAGGCGCACGCCTGGAAAGTGTGTATACGGCAACGTATCGAGGGTTCGAACCCCTCTCTCTCCGCCATTTAAGCATTCAGCGAAGTGCAAAGAAGTACAAAAACCCGCAAGTCACAAGGCTTGGCGGGTTTTTTATTGTCCAGCGAAGTGTAACAAGATACATTGACATACCGCCATAAAG
>DATBQC010000557.1:0-1703 GCA_036561065.1 Methylobacter sp.
ATAGGAGGCGTAAATTGGTTTTAAGGAACAGAGTCACAGTTAGAATGTCGTGCAAGGACAAAAAGGCTCTAAAGTCAGCTGCAAAACATGCAAAAGAGAAAAGCATATCTGATTACGTTAGAGCGACGATATCAAAGGCAATCGGAGAAAAATATGGAAAAGAGGCAAAGCGAGTTCAATCAATTAAAGCGTGATATTAAAATATTATTATATTATGGAGATGATATGTTTTATGAGTCATCGTACGCAAGTGTGATATACATAAAGTGTAACGGTTATTAAAGATTAGTATAGAATAAGCTGATAAAAATAACAAGAATTAGTATTTAATGACCAGTTATGTTGGACGAGTAATTAATGATATACCGAAAAAGCACGCGGGGTTTGGAAGCGACATGAGCAGAGCAAGCTTTATATTGAAATATAATATCAATAAAGGTCGAGATGAAGATGGGAACTAATTGCCTTAATAAGGAAACGTAGCGTCGGTGTTGGGTGAATTGGTGAATCTAAATTTCATAAAGCTATTAATATATATTATGTTAAGTAAACTGTTGAATATAGTATTGGCATAACGTTTAATACGAAGAAGTAGTATATTAAATTAGTGTAGACACAGCACCATTATAATAGTTATATAGTCACTAATAAAGCCGGCGTGTCAAACATTACTTTCGCAAACAGTCTTGATTTGCGGAGCAGCTAGCCATATATCCGTTTTCAAGCGGGCGGATGATGCCTGTTGACCGTGTAATACAGCAAATGAGGTAATGAGATGACTGTTATTCCTCTATGGACGCAAGCCGGAAGCCGCTGGACTGGAACGTTTGAGGACTTTACTTGTATCGCCGAGTCTAGCGGCAAATCGGCCAGAGCAAGGTCGCGTCCATTTTGTTTCCGTGTCGTTCGCGCTATCCGGGGCCGTAGATATTGGGGAGTAAAATCAGGACGCGCCGGGAGCATTGAGATGATCAAGAAAGCGTTTGTAGAGGGTATCGAAATGACGAAGGAGGTAGAGATAGTTTGTGAAAAGACAAAAAGTGAAATGAATTATAAAGGCGTCGCCATAAAGCTTGCCTATTCGAGCGAATATGAAACGAAGTGGAGCGTTTCGTGCCAATCAAAGGCCGTCATAGGTAGTATACTTTTTAGCAGGGCGCTTATAGGAAAATTCGACGGGGTGTATGCCCCCGGATGTTTTTTCCTTAATGCCCGTGCGAAAGGGAAATCCTTGCCGGGGATGAGGTTCCGTTTTGACGAAGCGGTGGACGTATTTGCGGACATCAGCCCGGAGCTACACGAGGAAATCGGTGTGCTTTAGGTATAACCCTTAACTTAGGCGCAGCCCTTATTTGGGTCAAGGGGTTGGCTCGACCCACGCCCCTTCGGGAGGCGTGGGGTCTCTTTTTTAACTAACGCAAATCAATTTTGTATTTAAACTAATATCGAATACAATCGGGGGAGGCCACCCCTACTAACTGTTCCGTGATCCAATCTTGCCTTAGCCGAATCTCGGATAAATGCGGTGAACTCGATTTGAACGCGATGGAATATGAGGCCAGAACACTTTTGGATCGCTTAGAAAAGGCGATTTGAAAAGGATAAGATAAAAACTAACTTTTAAAATCATAAGGTTTTGTATGGCGTTTTAAAATAATAATGACCTAGATAATAACTTGTGGCTATAAAAGATAAACAGAAAA
>DATBQC010000558.1:0-3118 GCA_036561065.1 Methylobacter sp.
GAGGGTAAATCTTATTTTTAAGCTGGTCTTAGTATGAACGCCGCAGTTAGTGATGTCAATGTATATTTTGGATGCGTGTAAAACAGCGACCAGTAGAATTAAGTGCTTCTATAAAGTTGAAAGTTTTTTAAACTACACTCCAACTATAAGCCAATAAAAAATTGGTTGGTGTAGTACAAGGGGATGAGGGCAGGGCGTTCAACTTCCTTAATCAATAAGTCCTATTATTACTTATTAGAGGAACCCGCTATTGAGATGAATGCTGTAAAACGGCGATCAATAGTTACCGCTCTCAGCGCATTGGGATAGCCCCAGCACACAAAAATATTGGATTACGCTAACTCACTTACGTATTGGTTTGTATTCGGCACTGTTGGCAAGTTATTCGACTATGAAAAGCAATGTTGCGCTTATAATACGGCGGTTAAACACTCTCTTTCGATCAAACTATGAAAAAAATCCTGTTTTCGCTATTGGCTATCTTCCTGATCATTGAAGAGTGGCTTTGGGATTTGTTGACGGCATTTGGACGGTCATTATTCCACTGGTTGAATCTGGAACAATTTGAACAATGGCTCAGTCAGACAACTGCGCCCATGGCGCTGGTGGCGTTTAGTATTCCGTTACTGATTGTTACTCCAATCAATCTCGTGGCATTCGGCTTGATTGCAAAGGGATTGATTCTGCAAGGTATCTTGATGGAAGTGTTGGCAAAACTACTCGGTACTTTGCTGGTAGCCAGAGTGTTTGCACTGACCAAACCGCAGCTATTAACCTTTGCCTTCCTGAGTTTTATATACACCACCATTTCTCGGTGGCTGCATTGGGCGCATCAGCAAATTACTGAAACCCCTGTCTATCGCTGGTCGAAGCGATTCAAAGCCGAGGCTAAAGCGAGATTTGCTGCTTGGTTTAGCTAACCTTCAGGCCTTGTAGTCAGCGCCGTGATTAAATCCCTATAAAAGGATTGATTACAAGTAATCTGGCAAATAAGCACGGATCAATGTAATTTATATAGGAGGGTAGAAACATTTGTCAGACAATAGGAACCGTTCAGCCCTAATTTTAGGGAGGCAGATACAGGTTATGGGACGAAAAAGTGAAAAATTGGATGAGATCGAAACCATCACTCTAGGCCATTACAATCAGAATGCAGACGCCTATTGGCATGACACAAAAGATCACGACGTGGCTCAAAGCTATAAGACATTTTTAGCGCCGTTTCCAAAGAATAAAATTCTTGATATTGTAGACTTTGGGTCACAGGGCAGTTGGCCTAGATAGTAGCGAGGTATTTTGCAGTATGGCTCGTCAGTACACAGGGTGCCGGATTCTCCATCAAAAATTTCTTAGCCTGGAAATATCAGCAAACGCTTTCGATGGCATCTTTGCTAACGCCTCCCTATTTCATGTTCCCAGTCTAGAATTGCCATGAGTCCTTTATGACTTATACGCAACGCTAAGGCTTGGCGGCATTTTATTTGTATCCAACCCTTGCGGTAATGACGAAGGCTGGTTATGTCAAAGATACGGTATTACATGCAATTTGATGACAGCAAGAAATTACTGAAAGAGGCGGGCTTTGAATTAATTGATTATTATTACCGGCCTTTAGGCAACCCCAAGCATAAACAATCTTATTTAGCGATTTAAGCCGATGTATTCCGAGATATTTGATTAAATAATAACCATTGCAAAACTGACTTAAAAAACGACCGGAATTATTTAATAAGCGCGTTTATAATCAGTCGGAACTAGAGACATTACTCCTAAACTTGAAACCTTGTGAAAACACGATGACTGTCGAACTCTTAATTAACTTTGCGGTGCAGTTTCTTGGAACCGGCGTCGCTTTCTTTCTCGCCTATCGGTCCTTCCAAAAGCGCCGAATTCAGCTAGGCGCCGAACCGACGCTACCCCAATACTTTAGCCGCAGAAGCACCTACTGGATAGGGATCGCATCGTACTGCTCGTTGATGGCCGCTCTTTATTGGCTGCTTACTTGGCAGTGGCTGCCCTTGGAACCGCTTGTAACGCTGATAGTAAAGAACCTCCACTCAGGGGAATTGGTGAATCTTCTGAATGGCTTGGACGGAAATACGATCATACCTTTGATTGCCGCCGGGCTATTTCTTTTTTTTATCTCCTGGGAAAGCAAGTTCAATCCCTTACTGATATTGAGAGACAGCATTCATGACGCTTTCGCAATTCCGACAAAGGCGGTAGAGGTCTATAACGCCCTCATTACATCGAGATTGTCGGCGATCGACGATACATTAAAAACGCAAATCGACAATCGTCTGCTGGTGCCGAGTATCGACCCCGGCGATTTCGAAAAATCCAGTGCCACAGTCGAGTATAAATGGGCTCATAATTGCCTTCTTTTCGACCGGATACAAAACTACGCCAACCAACAGTCTTACCGTCGTTTTTTCAACGAACCGTCGCTGAAATGGGGGGAAATCTGTATCTCCTACAATGCAATGTCGGAAAAAGTGGCCGTCTGGAAAGAAGCTGAACCGCACTATACCAAGACGGTCAACCTGCTAAAGGAGCTGGATCACCTGACCGGTTTGCTCTGTCGCTTACTAGCCTCGCTGGTCGTGTTCGGCAGCGCAAGCGAGGATGAGATATGGGCAACCGTGAAGCAGCTCGGCGGCAACGTCCATGAGGCCCGTCTCAAACACACCTATAAATATATCCTGCTATTCACGGCTGCCACCGGTATCGGGATCATGTTGGGGCGGGAGATTTCGGTCTGGCTACACAATGCTTTCCTGTTTCCCGACAAACCTTTAGCGCACTTTGATTACACTACGCTACGGTGGGTCGCTTACGCCATCCTGATCTATGTCCTTCCGATAGCGTTGGTCTTTATTTCACGGACTCTTGCCTTCAGGCACCAGCGGCAGCAATCCGATCGATATTATGGATTCTATATGGCAATGATGATAATGGGGTTCATTGTCAGCACCTCAACATCAGCGCTTATACTCGAGTTAACTTACTACAAAGATCACTTCAAGTTTCTGGAAAGCTTCATAGAACATATGCGTTGGGGAATTCTGCCGGCACTGATGTGCGGTTTTATGGCTTACCGAATGGACACGCCAGAGAG
>DATBQC010000559.1:0-10346 GCA_036561065.1 Methylobacter sp.
ATCAAACAAAGCACAAGCATCATAGTTTCACGCATAACAGGCAATGCGGGCGCATGGTGCTACGGATTGGCACAGGATATTCCCACAACCAGAACAAGTTGCGATTGCACCGTAACCGATCCGACATCTACCAGCTATTGCGATATAAAAATCGTTTCAGGCACCGGTTTTAGTTTCGTCAATATGGACTCGGCTAGCGGTAATAGCACTTTTGATTTTAGGCGCGGAACCATAGGTAATAATGGCGTAACGTTTAGCACCGACCATTATGCAGCTCGAGTTGTTTTTAGTCAGGTAGGGCGGGTAAGTATTTGTTCACCCGCTACAGTAGCCAACCCCATGCCAGCAGGCAAGGTAGGCTTGTCTGGTAAACCAAATTGCCCTTAATGGCCTTGTACAGAGAATTGACGATGAAAAAACAAACCGGCTTCACGCTCATAGAAATGATGATTGCCTTAGTGCTGGGGCTTATTGTGCTCGGGGCAACGATCAATATCTACATCGCTACGGTAGGTAGCAGTTCCAACTTGATAAAATCAGCGCGCCTAAATCATGATTTGGAATCTGTAATGACTTTGATGCTCAACGACATAAAGCGAGCAGGTTATTGGGGCGGGGCAAATTTTGCGGCGGATAGCAGAGCTAACCCGTTTACTACCGCGACTACCAATATACAGATCCCCGTTAATACCTGCGTTCTTTACAGTTATGACGCGGATGGCCTCGGCACAGTCGATAGCAATGAATTTTATGGATTTAAGTTTACAAACAACAGCATCCAAATGCGCAAGACAGGTACGACTACGGCTTCAACTGATTGTAGCGATGGGACATGGGAAGAGTTTATCGACGGTAATCAACTGACTATCACCAATTTGCAATTTAATTTTGTGCCCGTCACCGGTGTTTTACCAGCCACATCACGTTGTTTAAATGTCACCAATAACAGCACGGCGGCCAATGCGCCAACCCCCCCGGCAGCTCCCCAGGTAATTTGTTCTGCGATCCCCACTACCTTTCCCATCGTTTCCGGAGACAATCTGGCTGAAAAGCGCTTGGTGAATATCCAGCTTACAGGTCATGTAACGAGTGATACCACCGTCACAAAAACCCTCAACGGTACGGTAGAAGTTAGGAACAATCGCCTCTACATAAAACCCTAAACAACTGGTGCTCAGAATGAAAGCGACATTACTTACCCATAAACAACAAGGGGCGGCTACATTATTCACGGCGCTGGTGCTGCTGATCAGTATTACCTTGGTTATCCTTTTAACATCAAAAACAGTGCTGGTAGAGACTCAAATCACTGCGGATAACTATCGTACCAGTCAGGCTGCAGCGGCGGCCAGCGCTGCGATGGATCAGGCAGTCGCCTATTTCAATGCCGGTGGATTGGATCAGCATAACAATACAACCCCCACTACTTTGACTGCCGATGGACTCGTTGATTACATAGGTACTGGAACCAATTTAATCAATGGGGTGTCAACTGCAACTGTTGCAGCTCAACCTACTGCCGCAAGCTGCTCAATGCCGACCACCACAGCATTTCCTTTAACATTAACTTCAGGCGCGCAGACCACATACGCGCAGTTTTACTTCAATAACACCGACAACAATGCTTGTGACTGCCAATCGACGGTTTCGCAAGACATTGATGGTAATGGTAATGGTGATTGTATGGGTACACTGGGAACTAACATGACCCGTGCCTTGGTAACAGCCAAAGGTTGGAGCGACGATTGCACCGCAGTTCGCACCATCACCCAGTGTGTGGGCACTTTTGATATTTTTGATTCAGGTAACGGGCCGCAGCAACCCTTTATCAGCAAAGCAGGTGTCGGCGTATTTGGTAACGCCCAAATCATCAATCGTTATAACAACAGCAGTATCTGGAGTGGTGGGGCCGATGCGGTGCATGGTGCGGCTTACGGCACCTATTTACGCCCCTCCGGCACGGAATCTGCTGATTACACTACAGCACAACTGGATAGTTCTTGTGCGACAACGCCACCGGCATGCAGTGATCCCAGCAATCCCGGGCCAAACACTCAGTTGGTATCCAATCGTAACGCCGGGAACGGCATTGACGTGATTACCAGCGATCCCACTTTAGGAAGTAAAACGTCGAGCACGACCAATTCGACAGATGCCGCGCAAAATCAATTTTTTGATATGTTTTTTGCCCACACCAAGGCTGAAATGAAAAGTGCGGCAGATGCTGCCGGCCAAATGCTTTCCGGTACAAGCCCTGTCGGTTTAACCGGTTTGATTTGGGAAGAAGGTAATCTGGCTTTGCACAACGGCGATGTGGTGGGCAGTCCCACTAATCCAGCCATTTTGATCGTCAATGGTGATTTGAATTTAACCGGCGGCCCCATTTACGGCGTGATCTACGTAACCGGACAGCTAACAATAACCGGTAATCCGGTAGTTAAAGGTTCCATTGTTTCAGAAAATAGCGCACTGGTCCCTAATGGCGCAGGTACGTTAACACTGGTGTATAAACCGTGGAGTAGCGACGGCAATCAAGCGCCTCCGTTTACTCCTGGTACGGGGTCTGTAATTGCCGGCTCGTGGAAAGACTGGTAACAAAAATCAGAGGATATGACGATGAAATTAAAGAATAGCGCAGGTATTGGCCTGATTGAAGTATTGGTGACCACGGTTGTGGTAGCTGTCGGTTTGTTGGCCGTTGCCGCGCTGCAAGGGGATTTATTAGGCGGTAGCCGCACCAATAAAACCCGAGCAGAAGCCCAAGCTCTTGCCAACACCAAAATAGAGCAGTTGCGCGACACCATTGTTAAAGCCGGCACAACCGGCTATACCGCAATGGCATCCTCTGCCGCCAACGAGAGCATCGCCGGTGGGACTGAAACGTTTACCCGAAGCTGGGTGGTGACTAATCAAACCAATCCGACGAGTAAACAAGTCAGCGTAACGGTCAGTTGGGGTGACGGTAGCGCCGCGAATCAAGTTGTGGGGCAAAGCATTATTGCTTTTGATGGCGTGGGCAACTCTGTGCTGGGTGCCGAGGGCGCAGGAGCCGCCGCTAGCCAAGTGAGCGGGCCAAGCACCAATGCCGAATCGTCCACTGACATAACCGAGAATATCAATCTATCAACCGCTGGAACGCCGGGAAGTGTGGTAACCGTTAATGGCAATACTTATATTGTCCAAAACGACCCTTACAAAGCTTCGCGTGCCGCCACTTGCGATAGCTATTCTCCCGTTTTGGTAGCGTTCGAAAATAGTTTGTATACGCGAAGGGTTGATCATGATGGCGTTACCGGAAATGAAGCAATTGAGCTTTATGAAAAAGTCACTGTCGGCGGAGTCGACTATTGTATGCCCAGAATTCGTTATAACGGAGGAGTCATTATCCCTATCAGGGGCATCGTCCATTCCGGCGCGACCACGGGTAATGGCCAAAATCAGACGCTGTTGGATGTCAATTTATTTACCTTTAATACCTCGGAATCCGGTACCTATTGTGTCTTTGCTCCGGGAGTCGGCGCTAAAAGCGCGCCATACGTGTGTTATGTCGGCGGCAATTGCACCGGTTTTACCGGCACAGTTTCGACTGACGTGACGGCGTGTCCGGGCTCCATATCGGCGGCTATAGTCGGTCCCGGCGGCTGGCGCGGCAAAGTGGGTTTACTGGGTGTTGCCGCTAACGGCAATAATGTCTGTTTTGCTGAAGAATATGCAGGCACTCCGGATACTGTAGACACTGCACGCAATTATTACACTCGAATTAATTCGATTAATGAAGGTATCAACAAGCCTTATAACTGTCATGACTTTTTAATTATTAATGGACAAAACACAAACGCACAAGTTCACAGCGAATGCGTTACCCAAGCCAACGCGATTGCCGGATTACACTTGGCGTCAAAATATATTCAGCGCACGATCACTTCAGGGACTACTGTCTTCGATCCGGTTATTGATACTACTTACTGCGCTATTAGCGGGACACCCTATACCATTACCGGAACTATAGCCAATGCCGCCAGCCCACCGGCGGTTACAGTGACCGACTTGGTGTCGACCAATAACTGTACTGCTACTGCTACGTCGTATAGCTGCCAGATTACCACTGCGGCAAGTTCGGTAACGATGAGCGGCATTTACAATAACCAAACGGTCACTTGTGCCTTGACGCCGGTGTCATCGTCAGGTTGTACGTTGACGTTTACTGCGACGACTAACCCGACTTACACCATTAACGGTACCATTAGCGGAACTTCAACGGCTGCCAATGCCGTTACCCTGAGTATGTCCAATGGTGGAATCTGTGCTAACAATAACAATGGCACATACACCTGTACCCTTACTACAGCAGCTGCCACAACCAGTGCTACGCTTACCGCAACGATTTCGACCGGTGGTACTGTTACGCCGAATACGGCGCAAACGATAACCTTGCCCGGCACGACACAAACGCTGACAGGAACAACGTTTAATGCGAGCATGGCAACTACCTACACGGTTAGCGGAACTATCAGCATTGGCAATAATGTTGCAATAACGACAGCGACGGTAGCAGTTGATACCGGAACCGGAACGTGTTCTTTGACCGGAACCCACCACGAAAATACAACCGATACTTTTAGTTGTACGGTAGCCGCCGGCGTAGCGCCTGCCACGAATCATTTATCGATTGCTATCAGTCCTGCCTGTTCTACCGGTAGCGGCAGTAAGAAATATCAGATGACGGATGGCACAACAACAACGATAGGCACGGGAGGATTGGTTATTAATTTAGGCACCGTAGCGGGAAATATTTCAAAAACTATTACGCTTACAAAAACAAGCACCGGTTGTTAAAGTTGATTTGGGAGGCGACGAGCTTATATTCGTCACAGGCATACGGTGGTTTCGCCCAACGGGCAAGCCATCGTCGCCTAAAGCACTTGTATAGTGTGCTCTCGTCTGTCAAACGCAGATTAATGTAAAATAAGCCAAAATTCTAACCAGGAGCCACTTTTGGATACACACAGTTTATGCCGTTGCGGCTCGGGCATTGAATACGCCCAATGCTGCGGTCCATTTCATTCCGGCGGAAAAAAGCCTGTAACTGCCGAAGCTTTAATGCGTTCGCGCTTTACCGCTTATGCTATGCATAATGCCGATTATTTGCTGGATACCTGGGATGCCACTGTGCGGCCGGAGTTGATCGATTTTTCCAAGGAAAAAGTCGATTGGCAACGCTTGGAAATCGGCAATACTAAAAAAGGCGGGGCTAAGGATGCTAAAGGCGTGGTGGAGTTTAAGGCGTATTATTTACAGGATGGCGAAGAATACGTTATGAATGAGATCAGCCAGTTTGTTAAGCGCGCCGACGGTTGGTTTTATTTGGATGGACTGGTTAAGTCTATCGGCAAGGTGGGTCTGCAAACCAATTTGGGTAAGAATGCCCCATGCCCTTGCGGTAGTGGCAAGAAGTTTAAACGCTGTTGCGGGGTCGGGTGATGGGCTAGGTTGTGGGGAAGTCCAAGGGCGACAAACCTGTCGCCCTTGGTTTTTTTATACAGACAGCGTTATTTTGCCTCTTTTGCTGCTTCTTCTGATTCCCCGATCAGGGCAGATAAACAGTCCATCTGGCTTTCGGTATAGTTGGCATGGGCTTCAGCGAGTTCTTTGGGCGAACCAAAATCAGTGCGAAGTTCGTCAAGGGTCTTTTTAGGATCTTTAGACGAGGACAGCGTCAACATTTTTGTATAGCTACGGTAAGCCATCAGGCGTTTGGGGTCGAGAGCAAAAATGCCGGGCATGTTGTTTGAGACCGTATCAACAACGCATTTAGCCATGCGCTCTGGGGATAATTTATAGTCCTTAATATCTTTTTCCTGCTGCATTTGCTCCAAAACAGTTTGTTCGAATTGATTTCTATCTGAGCAAGCAGGCAGTAATAAGGCAGATAGGGAAATCAGCAATAGTTTTTTCATGTCAGTGTTACCGTTATTAAATTAAAAATGCGTTGCGGGCATTATACGCATATATGAAGGGCAAAAGACTAAAGGGACGCTCTTCTTTTCATCCTTCGCCTTTCGCCAGAAATTAATCCATCTCCTTCATGGCCTGAGTTATCCAGGCCTCGGCTTCCGCATTGATTTCGGCGGCTTTGCGTCCCTTGGTCTCTATGGCTGGACCGATTTTTACCTTGATCACGCCGGGATATTTAAAAAAACTGTAGCGGGGCCAAAAATCACCGGCATTATGCGCGACGGGGATGACCGGAAAACCGGTTTTATGGGCCAACATCGCGCCGCCGATATTAAATTTCAACACTTCCCTCGCTCCGGCGCGAGTGCCTTCCGGAAAAACCAGCACCGATAAGCCCTCGTTTAAATATTGAGTTCCTTGTTCTAGCAAAGCGCGTAATGAGGCGCGTTGATTTTTCCGATTGATGACGATGGATTTTAAGGTAAGCAGCGACCAGCCCCAAATCGGAAAATAAAGCAATTCGCGTTTGATCACAACCGAATGAGGCGGCAGAATATATCGTAAGGCCAGCGTTTCCCAAGCCGACTGATGATTGCTCATGATAATCGCCGGTTGTTTCGGATCGATGGTTTCCAATCCTTCGACTTCAAAGGTGAGCCCGCAAGTCACTTTGGTTATCCAGCCGATAATAGCGCACCAAGCATGGCCGATTTTCCAGCGTATTTTAAAAGTTGTCAGCATGCCTAGAATAAGCAAAATGCCGACTACGGTAGCGGTGGTGAAGATACCTATAAATAACAGCGCCGAGCCGATATAGTTTTTAGGTCTAGGATCTTGAGGTGATGTGTTTTGCTGCGTCATATAAGTTCTCAAAAACGGGGATGTTGAGATTAGGATTTTCAGTTAGGGTTTTGCGGCCTTTGCCGGTCTTGACCAGTATCGGGCTTGCACCGACAGCTTGTGCCGATTGGAGATCGCGGAGCGAATCGCCGATAACCGCCATGCCTTTTAGGCTGACATGATGCTCGTCTGCAAATTGTTCAAGCAAGCCCGGCTTGGGTTTGCGGCAGTTGCAGTCATCGTTCGGGCTGTGGGGGCAAAAATAGATCGCATCGATTTTTCCGCCTTTTTCTGTTGCCATCCGCTGCATTTTTGCATGGATCTTTTCCAGTGTGACGGCATTGAATAAGCCACGGGCCACACCGGACTGGTTAGTGATCACCACGACTTTATAGCCATGCTCATTGAGCAGGGCAATGGCTTCAAGGCTGCCGTCAATCGGCAGCCATTCTTCGGGGGACTTTATGAAGCCATCCGAGTCTTGGTTGATGACTCCATCACGATCCAGCAACACGTAGCGGCTTTCGGGCATGCTGTTACGATTGCAATTTGGAAATGTCGGCACAGGTCAAAAACTGCTCGGACAACAGGTTCAGCAATGCCAGCCGGTTGGCGCGCAAGTCAAGATCATCGGTCATCACCATCACATGATCGAAAAACGCATCGACGTCATTGCGCAACCCCGCCAAGCGGTTAAGTGTTGCCTGATAATTGCGCTGCGCCAGCAACGGTTTGATGTCGTCGGCGGATTGCAACGCGGCTTGCAACAACTGTTTTTCCTGTGCTTCAAGCAATACGCCGATGCTGGCAGCCGGTTCGGTATCCGATTTTTTCAGGATATTGCGGATGCGTTTATTCGCCGCCGCCAGACTTTCGGCTTCGGGCAATTGTCTGAACGCTTTAACGGCCTGCAAACGCTGCATAAAATCCAGCGGTTCAGCGGGAGTCACGGTAATGACTGCATCGAATTCGTCGGCGGTATAACCGTGATCGAGGCAATAGCCTTTCAAGCGGTCAAAAATAAAATCGATAACCCGGTCGGATGTTGCGGGTTGATCGTAGGGTTGGCCGGAAACGGTTTTAATCTGAACACTGGCGAATTCCGTCAACTCAATGATATTGATGTCGAGTTTATTCTCTATGATGGTTCTGAGGATGCCTAATGCAGCACGGCGCAATGCATAAGGGTCTTTGTCGCCGGTAGGAATCAAGCCGACTGCAAATATACCGACCAGGGTGTCTATTTTTTCCGCAATGGCAAGAATTTGCCCGGTTGTACTGCTTGCGGTCGGACTGCCGGATTGTTTGGGGAAATACTGTTCCTCAAGCGCCAGAGCGACCGATTTCGGCTCGTGTTCTGCCAGCGCATAGTAGCGTCCCATAATACCCTGAAGGTTGCCGAATTCGCTGACCATTTCGGTCATCAGGTCGGTTTTGGCCAATAACGCAGCGCGTTCGGCTAATTCGACATCGGCGTCCAGATGTACGGCAATAAATTTGGCGAGATTTCGAACTCGTATGGTTTTATCGTAAATCGTCCCCAAACTTTCCTGAAAAACTACGCTGGACAGACTTTCTACGCGATCTTCCAGGTTTTTCTTACGGTCCTGATTCCAGAAAAATTCCGCATCGGAAAGACGTGGAGTTACTACGCGCTCATTACCCTGCTGGATGGACTTGGGGTTTGTGCTTTCAATGTTACTGAACGTAATGAAATTCGCCAGTAAACTTCCGTCGGCATTTTTAACCGGAAAGTATTTCTGGTTGGTTTGCATCGTGGTGATCAACACTTCCGGCGGTAGCTCCAGGAAACGAGAGTCGAAAGTTCCGGTAATAGGCACCGGCCATTCGTTTAACGCGGCAATCTCTTCCAGCAAATCGTCCTCGATATGTGCCAAACCGTTTACTGCGGCAGCGGCTTTTTGCGCCGCGTCACGAATCAACGTTTTTCTTTGTTCAAAATCGGCAATGACATGGCCTTGTTGATACAGGGCATCCGCATAGTCTTCCGGCTTGTCCAGAGTGATTTTTTGCGGCGCATGGAAACGGTGTCCCTGCGTAGATGCACCTGTTTTGAGGCCCAGAATTTCCGTGACGATGATGCTGTCGCCGTAAAGCAAAACAGCCCAGTGTACGGGTCTTACAAACTCCGTAGTGAAACTGCCCCAGCGCATACGCTTGGCAATCGGCAATCCGGCGATGCTGTGGCGGATGATGTCGGGAATCAGGCTTTCAGTCGCTTGGCCTTTGACGGCTTGGGTGTAGCTTAGCCATTCGCCCTTGTCGGTTTTTAATCGTTCCAGTTGATCGAAACTGGTACCGCAGCTGACCGCAAAACCCAAGGCTGCCTTGCTGGGTGTGCCATCGGGCGCAAATGCCGCTTGTAGCGCAGGGCCGCGTTTTTCTACAGTTTTATCCGGTTGCGCTGCGGACAGGTTTTCGATAAAAACGGCCAGACGTCTGGGCGTGGCGTAAGCCTTGCTGCCGGTAAATGTTAACTCGGCGGCGTTGAGCCCCTGAATGATGTTATTCAATAAGGCATTGCTCAGTTTAAGCAAGGTCTTGGGCGGCAGTTCTTCCGAACCTAATTCGAACAGTAAATGTTTGCTTGTGTTCATGTTATGCTCCCTGCTCGGTTAACATCGGGAAGCCTAGCGATTCCCGGCGTTGGTAATAGGCTTCGGCAACGGATTTGGCTAAATTCCTGACCCGCAATAAATACCGTTGGCGCTCGGTAACCGAAATCGCATGGCGCGCATCCAGCAGGTTAAAGGCATGCGAGGCTTTCAGCACCATTTCATAGGCCGGCAGAGGTAAATTCAATTCGATCAGCTTGGTGCATTCTCGTTCGTAAGTCTCGAAACACTGGAACATGAACTCGACGTTGGCGTGTTCGAAGTTATAAGCGGACATTTCCACTTCATTTTGATGAAATACGTCGCCGTAAGTGACCGTGCCGAACGGGCCTTTGGTCCATATCAGGTCATAAACGCTTTTAACGCCCTGCAAGTACATCGCGATGCGCTCCAGGCCGTAAGTAATCTCACCGGTGATCGGTCTGCATTCAAGGCCGCCGACTTGCTGGAAATAGGTGAACTGGGTCACTTCCATGCCGTTCAGCCAGACTTCCCAGCCTAAACCCCATGCACCCAGGGTGGGCGATTCCCAATTGTCTTCGACAAAACGCACATCGTGTTCCAGCAAATCCAGGCCTATATGGCGTAAAGACCCCAGATACAGATCCTGAATATTATCCGGTGACGGCTTTAAAACTACCTGATATTGGTAGTAATGTTGCAGGCGGTTGGGGTTCTCGCCAAAGCGGCCGTCGGTCGGCCTGCGTGACGGCTGCACATAAGCCGCGTTCCAAGGCTCAGGGCCTATGGCGCGTAAAAATGTGGCGGGATGAAACGTCCCCGCGCCCACTTCCTGATCCAATGGCTGCAATAAAATACAGCCTTGAGCTGACCAGTATTCCTGTAAGGCCAGGATCAGTCCCTGAAAAGTCGATAAGTCGTTGTTTATGCTGGACACGGATTAATGCTCTTGGG
>DATBQC010000560.1:0-14231 GCA_036561065.1 Methylobacter sp.
TTTGGCTAAAAAGTTATAATGCGTGTTTTAAATCATACACTTATGATTTAAAGGTAAGTAATTGCGTACAGCATGTAAGTAGTTATACTAATAGACAATCTGGGGTTGTTTCAAGTATTGATGCGGTTTTTTTGAAGTGTAATTTGTAACGAAGTGTTATTCCTCGTCGGTTTTTTACCAGTCAACAGCAGTAACATTGATAAGAAAAAATAATATATCTTTGTTTTTAAATACTTATTTATGTCTAAGCTGATAAATAACGGGTCTGGATTTGGATCTGAACACAGAGCTGTTTATTTAGGGATGGCAACGGGATTGTTGCCGCGGAGGCTACTAAGCGTAGTCGATAGATGCCGGAAGGAGGCCGATAGAGAACCAGCCAAGCATTAGTGTTATCAAAGTCGAAATAGAGGGCAAGAAATTTCAGTGACTTTATCCTAAAAACAGCAGTTGGTTAGCCGCTGCTGTCCATCGGATTGCTATCGACCTGGAGCAACGGGCGGTTCTGGGCTTTCTCCGGTTGACGGTTCGACATCCCAGCCGCCGCCGAAGGCTCGGTACAGCGAGACTATGGATACGCGTACGGCAGTTTCGGCTTTGGCGCGCTCATCGGCGACGACAAGTTTGCTGCGTTGAGCGTCCAGCACGGACAAATAATCGCTCGCTCCCTGATGATATAACGCATTGGCTAGTCGGTAGGCTTCCTCGGCAGCCGTTTCGGCCTCGGACATTCGGTTGCGGCGCTCCTGCGAAGAGCTATGCGCGACGAAAGCGTTTTCCACGTCTTCCAGCGCGAGCAGAAAAGTCTTCTCGTAGTTCGCTGCGACTTGCTCCAGTCTGGCGTCGGCGGCGGTAATGTGGGCCTGGATACGTCCGGCATTGAAGATCGGCGCGGAAAGCCCCGAACCGAGCGTATAAACACTCTCGGCAATACTTGAAAATCCGCTCGAAGCCAGCGCGCCAAAACCTCCGCTCGCCGACAGCACCAGCTTTGGGAACAGATCGGCTCGCGCCGCGCCGAGACCGGCTGCCATCGCGCCGACTTCGGTTTGCGCCAAACGCAGATCAGGTCTTTGTTCCAGCAAACCCGAAGGCAGAAGCCGGGGGATATTTGGCGAGTTTGCAGGCAACGGATCGGCATGAGCCAATCGGCTTTCAAGATTTTCCGGCGGCTCGCCCATTAACACGGCAAGACGATGAATCAGGTTTGCCGACGTACTGGTGAGCGCGGGAAGAGCGCCTTCTGTAGAGTGCAGCAGGGTTTGCTGACGGGCGACGTCCCATTGGTTGGCCAAGCCGGTGCGCTTGAATGCCTGCAGCACTCTCAGGCGTTCCCGCTGGATGTCGATGTTTTCCCGCAGAATGCCGGTGCGTTGCTGTACGCCGCGCAGTTCCAAATAGTTCGTCGCCAGTTGAGACAGCAACCCGACTTGGGCTGCATGCAACGCCTCTTCGACTCCATCGGCCTGCGCGATGGCGGCTTCCGCTTCCAAGTGTCTGGCACCGAACACGTCGATTTCCCAGCGCGCAGCCAGTCCCCCAGTGATAATGTCGGCCGTGGGCGTGAACAGTCCGATGCCTTGATTGTTCGGCACGCCGATGATCCTGTCTATCTTTTTTTCCCTGCCGCCGGAAGCGAACAGGTCGACGCTGGGATATAGCGCCGATTCGGCGACGGTGGTCATGGCTTTAGCTTCACGGATACGCGCTACGGCTATTTTGAGATCGTGATTGTTCGCCAACGCTTGGCTAATCAAGGCGTTCAGCTTCGGATCCTGAAAACCTTTCCACCATTCTTTGAGCTGGGCCGGATCGGAAATTGTTCGAGTATCGGGGCTATGACGCCAATCCTTGGGCGGCGTTACCCTGTTGACTGGATTGTCGACTCGGGTCGGGGTGCACGCGCTCAACTCAAACAGCATCGCCAGAATGGGAAGCGATAGCCAATACGGCCTGTTCATTGGGAAGCTCCATTGTCAGGTACCGCAACATTAGCGGGTTGCAAGATTGTTGATGTGTCGTCATATAACAACGGCGCACGTTTTACCCTGAACCAGGCCGCATAGAGCGCAGGCAAAAAGAAAATCGTCAGGAAGGTGGCTACCGTGAGTCCGCCCATAATCGCGATAGCCTGCGGCCCGAAGAAATCGTTGCACGATAATGGGATCATCGCCAGGATGGCTGCTGCCGCGGTCAACAGGATGGGTCTAAAGCGCCGAACCGTCGATTCGACGATGGCCGTCCAGACATCAAGCCCGGCTTTCTGATCCTGTTCGATCTGATCCACCAGAATCACCGAGTTGCGCATGATCATGCCGGACAGGGCGATGATGCCGAGCAACGCCACGAAACCGAAAGGCGCTCCGAACAGCAGCAGGGCGAATGCCGCGCCGATTACGCCCAAAGGCGCGGTGACGAACACTAAAAAAGTTCGGGACAAGTTCTGCAATTGCATCATCAGCAGGATCAGCGTAACGATCAGAACCAACGGAATCCAGACTAGAATCGACTTCTGGGAGATCCAGGCGTCTTCTTTGGAACCGCCGGTTTCTAGAAAATAGCCGGTCGGCAATTGTTCCTGAATAGCTTTGAGTTTAGGGATGATCTCAGCCGCCACGTCGGGAGCCATCTTGCCGTCGACCACGTCGGCGCGCACCGAAATGGCGGGGAAGCGGTTGCGACGCCAGCGGACGCCGTCCTCGAATACGGTTTCGAACTTGACGAACTGCGATAGCGGCGCCGTCTGGCCGGTGCCGGTGCGCACGGTCACGTCGGGCAAACGGTCGGCTGCCGTACGCAAGTTGTCTTGCGCCCGCCAGACGATGTCGATCAGCTTGTCATCCTCCCGGAATTGTCCTGCAGGAACTCCTGTGTAGTGGGCTTGCAAGGCTTGCGAAAGGCTCGAGGTGGAAACGCCGAGCACACGGGCCTTGTCTTGATCGAGCACCAGGCGTAGCGAAGGAATCCGGTCATGCCAGTCGTCGTTGACATCGACGGTGCTGGGATTGGCGCGCATCACCTCGGCCACCCGGTCGGCAATGTTCCGAACCGTCATCGGATCTTCGCCGAACACTCTGAACACCAACGGATAATCCATCGGCGGCCCGACGTTAAGGCGCATGACACGTCCGCGCAGTTCCGGGAAATCGGTGGCGAAAGCCTGCCTGATGCGCTGCATCACCCGCTCGCGGGCCGCATTGTCTTTGGTCAGCACCAC
Organism: Methylobacter sp.; assembly: GCA_036561065.1. GTDB lineage: Bacteria > Pseudomonadota > Gammaproteobacteria > Methylococcales > Methylomonadaceae > Methylobacter_A. Next base: position 3,218 of record DATBQC010000560.1, read on the forward strand.
AAACTCGGAGAGATTGGTATTGGCCAGCTGTTGTACGATCAACAGGAAAAAGCGCGGACTGCCGCCGCCAATATAGGCAGTGTAATTGACCACGTCTTCATCTTTGCTCAAAATCGCTTCCATGCGCTTGGCGGTCGCTTCGCTTTGCGCAAAGGAACTGCCCTCAGGCTGCCACAGGTCGATGATGACCTCGGGACGATTCGACAGCGGGAAAAATTGTTCGGGGACTTGGTTCAGCGTCGCTACGCCAACGCAGAATAAGGCAGCGGTAGCGATGATGACTTTTTTACGATGTTCCACGCACCACGTCACCCAATACCGTAGCCGGTTATAAAACGGCGTATCGAACAAGTCGTGATGGTGCGCGCTATGCGGCTGAACTTTGAGCAACAGAAAACCCAGATAGGGCGTAAAAACGACCGCGCCGATCCACGACAGCAACAGTGAAATACCCATTACCTGGAATATCGCAACCGTGTATTCGCCTGCTTGCGATTTAGCCAAACCTACCGGCAGGAAGCCGACGATAGTGATCAAGGTGCCGGTCAGCATCGGGAAAGCGGTGGCGCGGTAGGCATAGGTCGCCGCATTCATCCGGTCCATGCCTTCTTCCAGTTTGCGCGCCATCATCTCGATGGAGATCATCGCGTCGTCCACCAATAAACCGAGCGCCAAAATCAAAGCGCCTAATGAAATGCGATGAATTTCCATGCCGAACAGCAACATGCACAGCAGTGTTCCTGACAGTACCAAAGGCACCGTGAGCGCGACTACGGAGCCGGTGCGAAAACCCAGGCTTAAAAAGCTGACCAGCAGTACTGCTGCCAACGCTTCGAAAAAGGTGGACAGGAATTCGCCGATAGCGGTGTTTACCACGCGAGGTTGATCGGCGACTTGCTCGACATCGATCCCTACCGGGAGTTCGCTCTCGATTTGAGTCTTGGCGGCTTCCAGCGCCTTGCCCAGTTCCAGTACATCGCCGCGCTTGTTCATGGTGATGCCGAGGCCGACGGCTTCCTTGCCGTTGAAATGCATTTTGAGTTCCGGCGGATCAATGTAGCCGCGCTTAACTTGGGCGAAATCGTCGATGCGTAAGGTACGACCTTGAATATGCACCGGCAGGTTGGCAATGCTCTCCACCGAATCGAATTGGCCGGTGATGTGGATCGGCAACGTACGCTGAGCGGTGTACACCGATCCCGCAGAGGTCATGCTGTTTTGCGCTTGCAACGCTTCGGCGACCGCGTTGGCATCAAGACCCAGTTCAGCCAGTTTTTTGTCGGAAAATTCGACATAAATTTTTTCGTCCTGGTCGCCGATCAGATCGATTTTTTCGACATCCTTGACCCGCAGCAGTTGTTGACGGACCAAATCGGCGGCTTTTTTCAGCTCGGCGTAACTGAAGCCTTCGCCCGAAAAGGCATAGATCAGGCTGTATGTATCGCCGAATTCGTCATTGAAGAACGGCCCGATACTGCCGGACGGCAGGGTCATGCGAATGTCGTCGACTTTTTTGCGCACCAGATACCAGAGATTGGGGATTTCGTTGGGCGGCGTATCTTCACGCGGCGTCACGAAAATAACCGACTCGCCCGGTTTGGAGTAACTGCGCAAAATATCCAGATCGGGCAATTCCTGGATTTTCTTTTCCAGCCGGTCGGTCAGTTGTTGTTCGACTTCTAAAGCCGTTGCGCCCGGATAGAGGGTTTTGACCACCATCACCCGAAAGGTAAATTCGGGGTCTTCCCGTTGCCCGAGGCGGAAATAGGCGAAAATCCCACCCAACAGTAACAGCGCCATGATGAAACCGGTGAAAGCGCGGTGCTTTAGCGTCCATTCGCTTAGGTTGAAGTTACTCATGGGTGGAACTCAACGCTGGACTAAATTGTTGCGGCAAATGCACGGGTTGGGCTTCGCGCAAGCGGTTTACACCGGCGCTGACAACCAGTTGCCCGCTAGTCAATCCTGTCACTGCAACCCGTTCGCCGGGCAATGCTGCGCCGACCTGCACCGGCGCGGCTTTAACCGTGGAAGTCTGTTCGTCAACCAGCCAGACACTGGTTTGTCCCGGCTGATTCTGGGGTGTAAATACAGCCGAGAGCGGAACAGTGAGGCTGGAAGGCGCGATTGAAGGTATCCAAATCGTTGCGGTCATGCCAAGCCGGGCATCATCCCGGCCTTCCAAAATGGTTGCTTTGACTCGATAGGTGCGGCTGACCGGATCGGCTGCCGCCGCGATTTCGCGGATACGCGCCTTGATTTGCTTGTCGCTGTCGGCCCACAAGGTAACCATCACGTCTTGGCGCTGTTTGAGTTCGGCTACGCGGTGCTCGGGAATGTCGATATGGATTTCTTTTTCATCGAGTTGGGCCAGTTTGATGACCGGCTGACCGGGGGCGACGACTTGCCCTGTCTCGATTTCCAGCGCCGTCACCACACCGTCGCGGTCGGCCTGCAAATCGGTGTAAGCCAGCTGGTTGTCCGTCTGCCCAAGCTGGGCTTCGAGTGCCGCAACCTTTTGCTGCGCGGTAATATAAAGCGTTTGGCGGCGATCTAACTCAGGCTTGCTGATAATGTTCTGATCGAACAATTCCCGGTATCGGCTTAAGTCGTCTTTGCTGTATTCGCTGTCGGCTTTAGCGGATATAAGCTGGGCCTTAATATTCTGAACCGCAAGCCGATAATCGCCGGGATCAAGTCTTGCCAGCAACTGACCTTTGTGCACCTGTTCGCCGATATCAACTGAACGGTTTGTCAGTTTTCCAGCCACCCGGAAGGATAAAGTCGTTTCAAAACGCGCCCGCACCTCGCCCGAATAGGGTCTGTCGTGCTCTGCTGGTTGATTCGCCACACGGACAACATTGACAGGACGGAGCGGTTGCTGATTGCTGTCTTGATGCGAGCAGCCCGACAATGTCAAAAGTAGTAAACCAATCAAGTGGTTGGCAGGTATGTTTTTGGGCGGCAAGGGTAAACGGCCGCCGCCGGTTAAATGGCAGCGGAAATTGCAAAAACTCATCTGCACTCCAGATTTAATGTGGCTACACGTATCGGAAAAAGGTTATTTTAACTTTTTGACTGTACAAACCCAACAGCGCACTCAAAACAGATAGGGCCATAGCGTCATTGGCGTCTGGAATATGCTGAACCTGCATGTTGTAGTCGGCCTGTCGGTTATCTGGATAAAACAACTGAGTTGGTTGTAATTCCCTATGGGTAAACAATTTAAGCCAACCGATTTCATAACGCATCACCCGTTCGGGTGAAAAAGGAAAATTATTACTTGGAGTAACTACTCATCCTATTTAATGCTCTCCTCAATATTGTTCAAAGCCGGCTTTGAACTCCGACAGCAAACTTTCTGGAGTCCAAAGCTTCCGCTCCTGCTCACGCCCCTTACCTACATAATCCACCTGGATGTGGTGAATGCATATATTGCAGGAGCAAATATCTGTCCATGTAGGCAAAGCTGGCTTTGGATATTCACAGCATCGGCTTTGCGATAAAAAAGAATGACATCTTGCTCAACGAATAGGCAAGAGAGGGTCAATTTTTCGTTATGGCAGTCTTGGCCGGAACTGCAAGCATGCCGAAACCTGTAGTCAGCAATTGTATGAGTTCGGATTGGCGATTCGTTTGGGTTTTTGCCAGCACCTGCTTTAGCTGCGTTTTTACCGTATTACTGCTGATGCCTCGCGTTTTTGCATAATCGCTTGGCGTTTGTCCGCGCAACAAAGCGGTCGCGAGTTTGGCTTCGGCCGGGGAAAGGCCGTAGCATTGAGCCAACAGGCCGTCGTCTAAATCAAGCGGCAGATCCGGGTCGGAAAGAAATAATGCAACGGTCGGCACTGACCCGATAAAAGGTAAGGTTTGGTTTTGTAGCGATACCACTATTGCCGATAAAGGACGGCTTGAGCTGTTCCGATGCAAGTTCATCGCATTGCTTTGTCCCTGTTCTATGGCGTTGCCGATTAACTGGCGCAAGGCGCGGGTTTCATTGGCGTTACCCGTCAGGCAGCGCCCCCCGGCATCGAAGTAAATGCCGTCTGAACCGCGGTTTAACGTTTCTGCCATGTGATTGATAAACACTGCTTGGCCGTATTTATCGAACAAGACCAAGCCGACCGGCAAGCGGTTCAACAGTTCAGTGTCCGTAGCCAGTACGCTTTTAACTTCGGAAAACTTTTTGTGGATCATGCAAGAGCGGCGTATATGCGGCACAAAACGGGCGAACAGCGCTGTTTCATCAGCAGAAAAGGGTTGTTGTTCAGGTCTAAACATCGACATACGCACCGCCAGCGCATCCTGCTTATGAAGATGGCCAATCATGGCATGAAAATAACCCTGCGGTTTAAGCCAATCGTTATACCATTCAGTCTTGACAAGTTCACGAGTAGGAAATAAGCGATCAGTTGTTATCAGTTCGCCTTCAGGTAAATCTCGGGAGTTTTCAAACCAGACATTGACCTTGGAATAATAACGGTCGTAAGACACGACGGCTTCAGGGTCGGTGCGGACGGATTGGATAAAGGACATTTCGTCGTTGCGGCAAGTGACATTGCGGCTGGAAAAATCCGCCAGATAAATTACTGTGCCCCTGCTGTTGAATGTATCCGACAACTGCTCCAAAAAAACCGGCCATAACTCCGGCATAACGGCAGCATCGTAAATTTTTCCGATTAAATTATCATATTGGCTTTCGTTCATAACTCTATTAACGCACTTTAACTTAGCCAAATGTTCCTATGGCAATCATGACAATTCAAAAAGCATCGAGGTTTAGCGATGTCCTCCTTATTGTGCCTAATGTATACTTTAAGCAGTCAGGTTTTCGGTTTTTAGGTGGGGTGCGCTCGCATCCTGCGATAAATTGCAAAACTGAATATTTGACCGATCAGAGTATACGTTGTCAAACCTTTCATACAAAGGAGTTAGACTAATGAAATTCAAAACTGTTTTTTATCTTATCGTTATGACACTAAGCACAGTAACTCAAGCAGCAGAAAAAAAATTAGCTCCCTGTCCAAGCAGCCCCAACTGCGTTTCCAGCCAAGCGTCGGACGAAGGCCATTTTATTGCGCCGTTTAAAATTACCGGCAATGTTGAAGCCGCTTGGGCGGCGCTGAAAAATGCGCTGATTAGCCAAAGCCGCACTGTAATCACCAACGAAAACGGCGACACGCTTCATGCACAGGCAACCAGTCTGGTGTTTCGCTTTGTCGATGATATAGACGCGATACTGGATGCGGACGCCAGGTTAATTCATATCCGTTCCGCATCGCGTGTTGGTTACGGCGATTTCGGGGTTAACCGAAAGCGGGTGGAAAATCTCCGTTCGCAACTGCAACAGGCGCATGTGATTGAGTGAAATTAAAGGCTAAAGGTCAAAAATATTCGTTAAATATCTTCTGTGTCGTTATTAAATAAGGCTCCGATGACCTGCTACTCGGCTTCATTATTCATCTTCCGACGCGACCTGCGGCTTCATGACAATACCGCGTTGCATGAAGCCTTGCGGCTTTCAACTCAGGTGGTTCCTTGCTTCATTTTCGACCCGCGGCAGATTGAGCCGCACCCTTACCAAAGCAAGCCGGGCTTGCAGTTTATGTTGCAGTCCATTGATGACCTTCGGCAGCAGTTGCAGGAAGCAGGCGGCAAATTGGCGCTTTATCATGCGTTGCCGGAGCAGGTCGTAAAGCAGCTGGCCGAGCAGCAGAAGATACAAGCCGTGTTTATCAATCGCGATTACACGCCTTTCAGTCGGCAGCGTGATGATCAGTTGGCCGCTGTGTGCAAACAGCTGGGGGTTGCATTGCATGTGCTCCCCGACAGCCTGCTTAATGAGCCGGAGCTGGCGGTTAAAAACGATAAAACGCCTTATAAAGTGTTCACGGCGTTTTATAATCATGCCAGACAAATCCCGGTTGCATTGCCGCAGGCATTGGTTAAGTGGAATTTTTTGGCGACAGACTCTGAATTCACTACCGATCAGTTAGCCTTGCCGCAGGCTGAGTCCGCAGTCAAAGGCGGCCGCAAACAGGCGTTGGCGATACTGGATCGGCTTGGCGACTATGCCGATTACCAAAATACCCGCGACTTCCCGGCGCTAAATGCGACCAGCAAACTTTCCGCGCACTTAAAGTTTGGCACTTGCTCTATTCGGGAGGTTTATTACGCGGTTACCGAACGACTCGGCAATGAACACCCGCTGCTTCGGGAACTGTACTGGCGCGATTTTTTCACTCATATCGCCTATCACTTCCCGCATGTTTTCGGACGGGCTTTTCTGGAGAAATTTGCCAACCTGCATTGGGATAACAATCCCGATTATTTTCAGGCTTGGTGCGACGGTAAAACAGGCTTTCCGATAGTCGATGCCGGCATGCGCGAATTGAACGCCACCGGCTACATGCATAACCGGTGGCGGATGATAGCAGCCTCATTTCTGGTCAAAGACCTGCATATCGACTGGCGCTGGGGCGAGCGCTACTTCGCCCAGCATCTGGTCGATTACGATCCCAGCGTCAATAACGGCAACTGGCAATGGGCCGCCTCAACCGGTTGTGATGCTCAGCCGTATTTCAGGATTTTCAATCCCTGGTTACAACAGCTTAAATTTGACCCGGACTGCCGGTACATTTATCGCTGGCTGCCCGAGTTGCGAGATTTTCCGCTAAAAGCCATTCATCAATGGGACAAGAGACACAGCGCTTGCGGTTACCCTGCACCGATTGTCGAGCATGGCCGCGAGAGCAAGCTGAGCAAGGCTCGGTTTAAGGAAGGATGGGTTCAAAGCCAGCTTTGAACTCCGGCATCTATGGATAATGGAGTCCAAAGCTGGCTTTGGCCGTTCACAGTCAATGCGCCAAAGCCTCATTTAACGCAGCCGTAAGGTCGTCGTATTGAAACTTAAACTCCTGTGCCAACAATCGTTCCGGCATTACGCGCTGACTGCCTAATACCAGTTGCGACATTTCGCCGAGCAGCATTTTCAACAGCCAGGCCGGAACCGGCAGCAGGGCAGGGCGTTTCAGACATTGCGCCAGTATCCGGGTGAATTCGGCATTGGTGACAGGGTTAGGAGCGGTCGCGTTATAAGCGCCGTGCATAGACGAATCGGCGATCATGGTCAGGGCGATATTGATCCAGTCCTGACGATGTACCCAGGACATCCATTGCCGCCCGTCGCCCAGGCGTCCGCCTAGCCCTAAGCGAAACGGCGGCAACATCCGTTGCAAAAAACCGCCGCCGTCGGCGATGACCAAGCCGGTTCTGATCAGGCAGACCCTGACGCCGAATTGCTCGGCCTGTTTTGCGGCAGCTTCCCAATCAGCGCAAAGCTGCTGCGAGAAATCTTCATAGGGGGTTGATTGCTCGGTCAACACCGTGTCGCCCTGATCGCCGTAATAGCCGTAATAGCCGACAGCGGAACCGCTGATTAATAACTCGGGTTTTACCGTCATGCGATCGATGCAGGTTATCAGGTGTTCAGTCAGGCCGATGCGGCTATCCCTGATCAGCTGCTTGCGAGCCTCGCTCCAGCGGGCGTCGACAATCGGAGCTCCGGCAAGATTGATGATGACCTGAAAGCTGTCTTCCGCTTTTAGCTGCGAGAGACTGCCCAGTGCATTAACACCGGGGCCGCATATTTTGGCTACTTTTTCGGGGCTGCGGCTTAGTACCGTAATGGCATGGCCTTGTTCGATCAGGCTTTTGGTCAATGCATGGCCTATAAAGCCGGTACCGCCAGTAATTAGTATGTTCATAATCGTATCCTCATAATCATGTAAGTGATCTGGAAAACTATTATCGAGCCAGGGCAATCGCGCTTGAATAGGCTTGATTTTATACCTGCTGCTGACCAATTGGTTATAAATGTGGTTGTTTCAAGTTTCGTAATTTAATGGTATTTGCAGAATATGGAGCCGCGACTTTAGTCGCGTTGATGGTTGTTGTCACCGCCTGTGTATGATGTCTCATGCGCGACTAAAGTCGCGCCTCCATTTATAGGCAATGGCAGTAAAACGGGTGATAATTAAGGCTTATGAAGTCGGCATTTTCTCTCTAAGCTTTAAAAACCGCTGATACCGGGTCATTGAAATATCGCCGTTTTCAGCCGCTACCCGTACCGCGCAACCCTTATCAACTAGATGACGGCAGTTCTTGAACTGACATTGCTCAATCAGCGGCTGGAATTCACGGTAGCCGTAGGCCAGTTGTTGTTCGGATAGGCCCGCCAGTCCGAAAATCGCAACCCCTGGGCTGTCGATCAAATCGCCGCCTTGAGCCATGTGATACAGCGTGGCTGCCGTGGTGGTATGCCTACCGTGTTTGGTGGTTTCCGAGATGGTGTTGGTTTTTAGTTCCTTGTCGGGAATGATCGCATTGGTCAGCGATGACTTACCGACGCCGGATTGCCCAGCCAAAATACTGACCTGATCTTTTAACGCCAGTTTAAGTTCATCCAGACCCGAGGCGCCTGTGGCGCTGACCCGGTACAGCGCATAGCCGAGGTTGGTATAGTCCAGCAGTTCTTTTTCAATACCGGCCGATTGTGCCAGATCGGTTTTATTAAGCACTAGCGCCGCATCGATATTACGATTTTCGCAAATCGCCAGATATTGGTCGATCAGCAAAAAATCGCAGAAAGGCTCAACCGCAAAGACGACAAACACGGTGTCGATATTGGCGGCAACCGGGCGGATCTTGCCGTTTCTGGACGGGCGCATCAACAGCGAGCGCCGGGGCAGAATTTCTTCTATACGCCCTTGATCCGGCGAGGATTGCGTCCATAAAACCCGGTCGCCGACTGCGACGGTTTCAAGCCGCCGCAGGGTTTGGCAAAGCACAATCTTGTCGTCATGCTCAACTGCAATGCCCTGGCCTAAATGGGAAATGACCAGGCCTTCAATTAACTCAGACACGAATTTTGGATTCTAAATTGGCGATGCGGATAGCCGCAGGCGGGTGGCTGTAATGGAAGGCGGAATACAGTGGATCCGGTGTCAAGGTGCTGGCGTTTTCTTCAAACAGTTTGACCAGCGCGCTGACCAGTTTTTCGGCTTTGGCATGGGCTGAGGCAAAATCATCGGCCTCGAATTCAAATTTGCGTTGAAAATAGGCGCTGATCGGCTGCATAAAAAAGGTAAACGACGATGACACCAGCATGAATAACAACAGGGCGGCGGCATGCGAGGGTTGCACTACGCCCAGTCCGTTGTAGAACCATGTCTGGTCGATCAGCCAGCCTAAAATCGCAAAACTGATCAAGCTCATGACGGCTGTGGCAATCAGCATTTTGATCGTGTGTTTGCACTTGAAATGACCCAGCTCGTGAGCCAATATCGCTTCCAGTTCTTCATCCTCCAACGAGTTGATCAAGGTGTCGAAAAACACGATACGCTTGTTGTTGCCAAGGCCGGTGAAGTAGGCATTGCCGTGGCCCGAGCGCTTGGAGCCGTCCATGATGAAGATGCCGTTGCTGTTAAAACCGCAACGGGCAAGCAAGCCCTGAATGCGCTCTTTTAACGAACCTTCTTCCATCGGGGTGAACTTATTGAATAATGGCGCGATCAGGGTAGGGAACAGCCAGCTCATCAGCAGCGAAAAGCTGATCAGTATGGCCCAGGCCCATAACCACCACAGCGAACCGATGCTGTCCATGACCCATAGAATTAATGCCAGCAACGGCATACCGATAATTGCGACCAAAACCAGTTGCAGCAGTTGATCCTTGACGAATTGTTGCGGGGTGCTCTTGTTGAAGCCGAATTTTTCCTCGATCACAAACGTTTGGTAGACGCTGGTGGGGATTTCTATCAAAGTCATGACCAAGAAAATGCTGGCTACTGCCGCCAAGCCTGCGATCAACGGATTTTCAATTGAGGAGGCCCAAAATTCGAAAGCCAAATTAATGCCGCCGCCGAGAGTCATTACTAACAGCAGAATAACGCCGATGATGCTGTCTATATCGCCCAGCCTGCTTTTTGCCAGCGTGTAATCGGCCGCTTTTTGGTGGGCTTCCAGCGAGACGGTGTTTTTAAAGGCTTCAGGCACGGCATCGCGGTGCTTGGCAACGTAACCGGCGTGTCGTTTAGACAGCCAAAACTGGACTGAAAAAGAAAGGGTTAGCGCGATTAAAAAGACGATGGTAAAGCTATTCATAAGCTGGATTCTTCAAAGTTTAAGAGTTAGACGTACAGATTAGCCAATGCTACACTAACCGCCCTCTTATATACAATGGAATCGACAAATGGCGCAGGACCCATCGCATCTTATTTGGATAGACCTTGAAATGACCGGGCTTAATCCAGATAGCGATTTGATTATCGAGATTGCTACGATCGTTACCGATCAAAACTTGAATATCCTGGCCCAAGGCCCGGTGCTGGCTGTGCATCAGTCCGATGCGGCACTGGCGGCAATGGACGAGTGGAATCAGCACCACCACGGACAATCCGGCTTAATCGAACGGGTAAAGGCTTCTACTGTTGATGATGCGGAAGCGGAACGGCAAACGATTGAGTTTTTAAAACAATGGGTGCCGGAAAATACCTCGCCGATTTGCGGAAACAGCATCGGTCAGGACAGACGCTTCTTGTGTCGCTATATGCCCAAACTGGAAGCCTATTTTCATTACCGTAATATCGATGTTTCAACGCTGAAAGAGTTGGCCGCAAGATGGGCGCCCGAAGTAAAAGAGGGCTTCAAAAAGGAGTCGTCTCATCAGGCTTTGGACGACATTATCGAATCTATCGAAGAGCTGCGTTATTACCGCGAGCACTTCATCAAGTTCTAGTCTATGAACCAGATAATTGCAGTTGCGATGGGCGGGGCATTCGGGGCGGTGATTCGGTTCCTGGTGTCATCGGGTATTTACCAATGGCTAGGTCGCGGATTTCCGTATGGAACGTTAGTCGTCAACGTGCTCGGCTCGTTCATGCTCGGCTTGCTGACCGAGTCTTTGATGCAGCAACGCATTACCATGACCTTCGAATACAGGGCGGCCATTTTG
>DATBQC010000561.1:0-5018 GCA_036561065.1 Methylobacter sp.
GCCTGCAATACCTCCAAAGTATCTATACCCAAGCGGTCAAATATAAGGGCTAACTCGTTCATTAAGGCGATGTTCAAATCGCGCTGAGTGTTTTCGATAACCTTAGCCGCTTCTGCAACCTTAATTGAGCTGGCCCGATGAACTCCGGCAACAATCACACTCTCATACAGCTTAGCCACCTTTTCCAGCGTTTCCGCATTGTCGCCCGAAACAACCTTAGTAATCTGGGTAATGGTTCTTTCTTTATCGCCCGGATTTACACGTTCAGGCGAGTAGCCGATGTGGAAATCTTTCATCCACTTCAAACCCGATTCACGTTCCAATATTGGAACGCAAATCTCCTCTGTAGCTCCCGGATAAACCGTTGATTCGAAGATCACGATTGCCCCACGCTTTAGGTGCTGACCAACTGTTTCAGAGGAAGAAACTAAAGGTGAAAAATCTGGCTGGTGTGCCGCATCGACTGGTGTTGGAACCGCTACAATAATAAAATCTGCTCTAGCAAGATTAGAAGGATCGCAACTCACTGACAGCTTGGTTGCAGCCTTGAGGTTATCGCTAGAAACCTCTCCCGTAGGATCATAATAATTTCGATAATGCTCAACCTTGGCCTCAGATAAATCATAGCCAATCGTCTCAATTTTTTTTCCAAACTCTACAGCCAACGGCAATCCAACATAACCCAACCCAACCACAGCAACAATTTCCGTACTCACGATATTTCACCTTCCAATTTAACCAGTTCACCCACCGAAAAATCCCTGTGCAAATCCTTAAGCCCCTTGTTCTTCCAGCCATGCTTGAAACATCAATATATCCCACAAATGATATTGCCAATTCCGTTCACCTGAAAGATGTTCTCGCCATTTTTGGCGTATGGGTTCCGCGTGAAAGAAACCTTCTCGCTTCAAACGCGACTCATCTAACAATGACTCAGCCCACTCCTTTAGCGGTCCACGCAACCAAGCATCAATCGGCACACCGAAACCCATCTTAGGGCGTTCAATCAGTTCCTTGGGAACATGCTTATATAACACTTGCCGCAGCACCCATTTACCTACGCCATCGCGTAACTTGTACTCCAGCGGCAACCGCCAAGCAAACTCTACTACGCGATGATCGAGAAACGGCACACGGGTTTCTAGCGATACCCCCATCGCGGCGCGATCCACTTTAGTCAGGATGTCATCGGGCAAATAGCTCAGCATGTCCAGCGCCATCATTCTTTCAACTTCGTTATTCACCAACGGCTGCCGGGTAGAATCAGTCAGCACGGTGGTAGGTTCATCTGCCCCCAACACCAGAGAAGCGGGATCAGTCCAGTGCGATACCATGCCACGATACAGATCTGCCGACGAGCGGCTAGCTAGTACTCCTGCACCTTTGTGAAGTTTATCGCCCACCTGGACTACACCCGCACCTTTGGGCAACATTGCCAACAAGGGCTTCGCAAAAGCATCCCATGATTGAGGCGGAACAACGGTAATCGCACTCGCTAATACCCGTCGCACACCCACAGGCAAATGCGCCAAGCGGCCCCACAAGCGACTGGTCAGCACATAACGGTTATACCCTCCAAATAACTCATCTCCCGCATCACCAGACAGCGACACGGTAACATGCTGCCTAGCCATCTGTGATACTAAAAAAGTAGGGATTTGCGAAGAGTCTGCAAAGGGCTCGTCGTATAGGCTGGGCAAGCCAGAGATAACATCCAATGCGTCTTGAGGGGTGACATACCACTCGGTATGCTCTGTGCCCAAGTGTTTCGCTACCGCCTTGGCGTGCTCGGCTTCATTGTAACGATCTTCGTGAAAACCGATAGAAAAGGTGCGCACCGGGCGACTCGACTGCGCCTGCATCAGAGCCACCACTGTGGAAGAATCCACCCCACCGGAAAGGAAAGCACCTAACGGCACATCGGCCATCATCTGCTGTCCAATGGCATCTTTCAGCAATTTTTCCAACGTATCCACTGCATCGTTAGCGCTGCCCGCAAACGGCTGAGCCAAGCCATCTTCCACCACCTGCTTGCCCGACCAATAGGCCGTCACACTCGGCTCGCGCTGATTCAGCGAAACAGTCAGCAAACATCCCGGCTGCAGCTTGGCGATGCCTTGGTAGATGCAATAAGGCGCGGGGATGTAGCTATGACGCATCAGCAATGCCAGCGCGTTGCGGTCAATTTCCGCACAGAACGCGGGATGAGCTTTAAGCGCCTTCAGTTCCGAACCAAACAGGAAAGTATCGCTCTGCCAGCCATAGTACATGGGCTTTTCGCCCAAGCGATCACGCCCAAGTGTGAGAATACGACGTTGATTATCCCACACAGCAAAAGCGAACATCCCGATGGATTTTTTGACCGTATCCTCAATGCCCCACACGTCAAAACCCGCCAGCAATGTTTCTGTATCCGAATGCCCGCGCCACTCCGCATCCCCCTTCTTTGATGAATGGGGTCTGGAGAGGATTTGTCCTAGCTTCTTCCGCAAACTCAAATGGTTATAAATCTCTCCATTAAAAGCAATAACATAACGGCCTGAAGCCGAAACCATAGGCTGATGCCCACTCTGCGAAAGGTCGAGAATGGAAAGACGACGATGCGCAAGTACAATACCCGCATGCTCATCCAGCCACACGCCCGAATCATCCGGCCCTCGATGAACAATGCGGTTTGCCATTTTTTCTGCGGTAGTTTGAGCGCACTCAATTGAAAGGTTGTCTCGTTGCAAAAATCCAGTTAGGCCGCACATGGTCGGATCCAATATTTGTTGTAAATTCTCACCATAAAGCCACTTTAGTCTTGAATCAGGGGTGCAATTCCATCTCGCATTTCGAGACAAGAAGCTGAACGACTGGGACAGCCGGGGGGGTAGGACACCCAAGCTTTCGCAAAAATAGCGTCCCGTTCCTTCTCATACGTTTGTTTCTTTGTTCCTCGTTACATTCACGGATTAGGTTGAGCAAGGCTACCACTTATCAGATTATCCAAAACTGATGCCACTTCCCCAGTTATAACTATTGTACCAATCCTGCTTGGTCGCAGTTGACAATCACCCCGTACTTCGGCTTCTGGAGCTAGATTGAGTAATCGCCGTTTTCCAAATCCTGATATATTCTTTCGCCATCTTGTCTAGACTGAAATTTTGCGCTATTCGGTCACGACATAATTGCCCACGTGCGTCCTTACCTGTTTTCTCAAGCACCTCGATAGCGGACTCAATCGCGGTAGCCAGTGCAGCCGACGAGCGCGGCGCAACTACCCATCCGGTGTCACCGACTATCCTTGCCGCATCCCCCACATCGGTCACGACGCAAGGGGTGCCGCATGACATTGCCTCAATAACAGCAACTGGTAAGGACTCGGTGCAACTCGACAGCACATGCAGATCAATTGCATTCATGATTGCAGAAACATCGCTACGTGGACCCAGCAGGATAATATAGTCGTCCAGACCATTGTCATGAATAAGCCTCACCAGAGCACCATTGTCGTGTTTCATGTCGCTGCCGGCCAGTACGCAGCGAAACGGGTATTTATCGGTCTTTACAACCGCCAAGGCCTGTAAAAGATTGACGTGATCCTTGAGGGGATGCCAGCGAGCGACAAAACCGATCAAAAACTGTCCTGGCTCTACGCCTAATTCCTGACGCACCGTTTGCCGTTCTGTCTTGTCCTGACAGAACAGGGAAAGGTCGACGCCATTCGGAATGACAACAGTTTTTCTAATGGGATAGCCGAGCGCGGTATGCACATCTGCGCTCTTTTGCGCATCAGTAATAATTGCTGAAGGAAGAATACCGGACAGCACGGCGCAGATTCGGCGAACAATCCTTGTCTTCCAAGTGTCGGCTATCGCGCCTAGTTCGGTGGCATGCACAGCCCACACTACAGGCAGAGACCCCGCGAAGATAGCGGCCACACCACCTAGCAGATCGGCGTGGTACATCCTAGTCTGCACCACATCAGGATCGTAATCTAGCATGATCCTGCGAAGTCGCAACAATCCTGAAAACTTCACTCTGCCACGCGGCATGTTGAGTACATGCACATCGACGTTGATTTTGCGTAGTCTTTCGCCATACACTCCATCGCCATGAAGCGACACGACACAATGCTGAACTTCCTGTTGCGTGGCGACAATGAGCTGGTACAGCACCGCTTCCGCCCCGCCCTGATTGAGATCAGTGATGACATGCAGGACTTTCATGACCATTCCTCACCTTCCGCACTCAACACCGGGATCTTATGATTCTGCAATGTTTTGATCATTCCTTCACGCAAAGAACTCATCGGTTCAAATCCTAGACTGTCACTCGCCATCGAAACGTCCAGTACACTGATCGGAATATCAACTTTGCGCATTTCTCCGGACACTGTCGCAACGGTTTTTCCGATAAGATCTTCCAACAGGTCAACAACCTGCCTGATCGAATAGCCAATGCCTGAACCAATATTGAGAATTGATGGTGCATGCTCGGCAATACCAGCCAGAGCAAGCGCCCTTGAAACATCGTCAATGTAAATAAAATCTCGGATAGGTCGACCAGAATCACGCAGAAGAATCGGCTCATTCTTTGTCAGATGTCCGATCGCAAGGGCGATGAAGCCTTGGCGTCCAAACAGATTTTGCCCAGGTCCATAAGGATTGGAGAGCCGGACTATCCGCACGTCTATTCCGTAAAGAAACTGATGCAGTAATAAATACTTCTCTATGGTCAATTTTTGGATACCATGCGAACTGATCGGATTGGTAAGCGCGCTTTCGGGGATAGGAGTTTCCACTTGAAGGCCATAAACCGATGACGAAGAAACGAACACAACCCGTTTAACATGGCAGCTCCGACACATGTCAAGAAACGCAAGCGTGGAGAATATGTTATCCGACAATTCCTTGATCGAATCGACAGTGTCATCTCCCGGCACCGTACTCGAAATCAGGTGAAAGGCCACATCGACACCGCTCAGAGCTTTTTTCTGCAACGTCTTGTCATCGAATGAACCAACCAACCACGAG
>DATBQC010000562.1:0-1817 GCA_036561065.1 Methylobacter sp.
ATTTCCGGCGTCTGATAGTTGTGCGCCAGGATCACCGCGTTGCGCTCGCGCTTCAACTCGTTGATCGCCTTGACGTATGGCGCGTGGAAGGGCCATTCGACCGGCGGCATGACCTTCGAGACGCGCTCATAGAGATGCGCGGTCGCCGCCTCGACTTGCGGCGTCCAATCGAGATTGGGGCGCGGCAGAATCGGAAAGCGCTGGCGAAGGGCAACGCCGGGCGGCGCGACGCCGGCGCGCTTGCCGGTTTCGCGGATAAGTGACGATATGCTCATGACGCCGCTCCCAATTTACGCCGCGCGAGGATCCTTGGACTTCGAGGCTCGTGGCGCTCTTATGCTCGATATGAGCATAAGCCGGCCAACCAAGCCACTTTTGGACCGAACATGCCGACCGCCGCTATAGTACGGCTACCGCGCAGGGGATGTCGGGACGATCCTGCATCAAAGCCTCGACGCCTACATATGCTCGTTAAGAGTATATGTCAAGACGGGGTTCGGGCGGGGAATTGCTCGGGTGCGGTCCGGGGCAGTCAGTCATCATCATAGATTTGTTGAGAGCCTTGCCCTGGCCGGCTTTCCGTAAGGTGAAGCCTATATTTCAATGCATGATGCGTCCGAAATTCTTTTTCGACGTTCATCTTTAAATTTGGAATGCTGCATAAATATTCCCACCTTCCTTGCTTTTTTTGCCCAATGATGGAATTATCAAAAAGAAACAAAAGGTGCTCTTTGGCCTTCCACTCATCTTGATTTGCAAAGACTTTCGCGTGCTTTTCCATAAATTCTGACGTGTTAAATGTCTCAATACCTATTGACTACAAAACGGTCAATATATCTTCAATTTCGGGGAACTGATTTGTCCACTCGTCAATAATTTCATTATATATGCTAGTTGACGCATCCCTATCCGCGTTATAAAGCTCGCTTGACGTGTAAAGCCCGGTTTTATTTTCAATGTGATGGCTCCTTATCTTATTAAGGTAGACGATAACGTCGCGCGGCCTAAAAAATGACCTTCTTGTTATATATTTAAATACGGGAGTGCCCTGTCTAACGAACTCTGGCTCAAACAAACACCCTGTTTTGCGATTTAACATAAGCGATACTGAGGGTGGGCAGTGTTTCTTAATTCTCTCAAAAAACATATCGTCAAGACTTTCTTGACCCCACGATATCGTAATAGCACTATCTTGCAGCAACTTATTTTTGTCATTAAAGCGAAGTGCATGATAAATATCCGACCTCAAAAACGGCACAATTTTTAGGCGCCCCCCGAGTGAAGCATCGATCGCGATATTACGACAAACATTTAGTAGGTTTATTATAGCATTACTGAATTCAGGAATATGATCACTTAGCCAGTTTTCGTCGAGCTGGTCTAATGCGATTAGAAACTTATAATTGCCGCAATTTTCAATGAAAATACGCTCAAAATGATCAAGTAGAGTAAAGGCATTTGAGCGGAGCCTCTTTTGTAGAGCCTTGTCTTCGGCAATATCCTCGAAAGACATGTCTACGGTTTCAATAGAAAGGTCCCCTAGATCAAGACTAGGACCAGAAATATTCTTGAGGCGCGCTATCTTTGATAGCCAAACTTCTAACATCGTTGGGTCAGGCGACCCGTAAATTTCCTTCAGGTAGCGCTCCGCCCACTTCAGCTCTTTGCTTAATGGAAGCTTACTTTGCTTCTTTAGTTCGACAAGTTTGGCAGTAGATTTAATAAAAAACAGGTAGCGCCAACTCTTCTGGTATGCGGAAAGGTCTCCAGCCAAAGATTCCTTGTATAACTGGTGTATTGGCCACGGATAATCCTTG
>DATBQC010000563.1:0-4277 GCA_036561065.1 Methylobacter sp.
CCAGCTTTTTCTCAACAGCTTTTACCGATTTTTGTATAACTTCATCCTGATCCGGATTTATTTTCTTGCTTGTTTTGACGTTCACCAGAACTTGTGGATATTTTTGCATACCGGATTTCAATTCGTGCAAAGTTTTACCGCTGTCCTGCATTTCAGCCATAACCTGCAAGGCAGCAATAATGCCATCACCCGTTGTCGTCCTATCCAGGCAAATAATATGCCCTGAATTTTCCCCACCTAAAATCCCCTTGTGCTCGGCCAGCATTTCCATAACATATCGGTCGCCCACATTAGCCCTCAGCAGATTGACGCCCAGCTTCTTTAAGCCATGCTCCATACCCAGGTTTGTCATTAAGGTACCCACGACAGGCCCCGACATCTGCCCTGCATCAAGCCGCGCCTTGGCAATAATATAAATGAGCTCATCACCGTCAACGATTTCACCTTTGTGATCGACCATCACCAGTCGATCCCCATCTCCATCCAGAGCAATACCGAAATCCGCGCGGTACGCTAAAACCGTTGCCGCCAGCTTCTCCGGCTTGGTTGCACCACATTCATCATTAATATTAAGACCGTCTGGCTCAGCACCAATCGTAACAACTTCTGCACCAACCTCGCTAAATACGTGTGAGGCTATATGGTAAGTCGCGCCATGGGCGCAATCGACAATAATCCTCATGCCACTAAAATCGAGCCGCGTCGGCACGCTGGCCTTGCAAAATTCAATATAGCGACCGGCCGCATCAACCAACCGTTTCGCCTTGCCCAATTTTGATGACTCAACCGTAGTCATAGGCGAATCAATATGCCGCTCTATTTTTTGCTCTATATCGTCGGGCAATTTCGTTCCCTGCACCGAGAAAAATTTAACTCCGTTATCATAATAAGGATTGTGAGAGGCGCTAATGACAATACCTGCCTGCGCCCTTAGGGTGCGGGTCAAGTATGCTATGCCCGGCGTTGGCATAGGCCCTAGCAAGCGGGTATCAACCCCGGCAGCGGTTAATCCTGCCTCCAATGCCGACTCAAACATATAACCGGAAATGCGCGTATCCTTACCCACCAAGACAAAACCATGGCCTTCGTTTGCAAACACTCGCCCTGCCGCCCAACCTAACTTCAAGAAAAAGTCCGCAGTTATCGGATGCTCTCCGACCTTTCCTCTGATACCATCAGTTCCAAAATATTTTTTTGTCATGATTCTAAAACCTAAAAACAGATAAAAAGACTAAACACAATAAACGACTAATCTTTATAAATTACATACAAAAAAAAGGAGAGGCATCACGCCTCTCCTTTTGTATCAGCCCGGAAAGCTCTCAGCTCTGCTCGGCAGTTCCGCCAATGGATTTCTCATTTTTCACATCGTCCTTACTCTTAGCATCATCGGTTACGACGTCACCATGAGAAGGCGGCTTATCATCCCAGCCTTGAGGATCCCTGACCGGCTTACGAGCCATCAAATCATCAATCTGATGTTTATCAATGGTTTCATATTTCATCAGAGCCTCGGCCATAGCATGCAGAATATCTATATTTTCTTTGAGGATGGTTTCAGCGCGCTCATAGTTACGATCGATGAAAGAACGGATCTCTTCATCAATGGTATGAGAAGTCTCCTCGGCAACTGTTTTATGTTGTGTCACCGAACGCCCCAGAAACACCTCACCTTCTTCTTCACTGTAAGATAAAGGCCCCAGACGTTGAGAAAAACCCCACTTAGTCACCATATTTCGAGCTAGTTCAGTAGCCCGTTCAATATCGTTGGATGCGCCGGTACTTACCTGTTCCCGACCAAAAACCACTTCTTCGGCAACACGTCCGCCGTACAAACTGGAAATCATGCTATCCAATTTTTGCTTACTGGCACTGTACTGATCCCGTTCAGGCAAGAACATAGTAATACCCAGCGCACGACCTCTAGGCATGATACTGACTTTATAAACTGGATCGTGCTCAGGAACCAGCCTGCCCACTATCGCATGTCCCGCTTCGTGATAAGCAGTCATTTTCTTTTCTTTCTCATTCATTACCATTGAGGTTCTTTCAACCCCCATGATCAATTTATCCTTGGCTTTTTCCAAATCCGACATATTGACCATTCGCTTATTCATTCTGGCGGCGAATAAAGCGGCTTCATTGATCAAATTAGCCAGATCGGCCCCGGAAAACCCTGGCGTGCCTTGAGCGATATACTTAACTTCAACATCATCATTTGCGGGCACTTTTTTCATGTGAACCTTAAGAATCTGCTCGCGCCCCCTGACATCAGGCAAACCTACAGTTACCTGGCGATCAAACCGGCCGGGGCGCAATAAAGCCTTATCCAGCACATCTGCACGATTTGTTGCCGCAATAACAATAATGCCTTCGTTACCCTCAAAGCCATCCATTTCAACCAGCAATTGGTTTAATGTCTGTTCGCGCTCGTCATTACCACCACCCAAACCAGCACCGCGTTGGCGACCGACAGCATCGATTTCATCGATAAAAATAATGCAAGGCGCATGTTTTTTGGCTTGCTCAAACATGTCACGGACACGAGACGCCCCCACACCGACAAACATTTCAACAAAGTCCGAGCCGGAAATGGTGAAAAACGGCACCTTGGCCTCGCCAGCAATGGCACGAGCCAGTAAGGTTTTTCCTGTTCCAGGGGGGCCGATCATCAACGCGCCGCGAGGAATTTTACCGCCTAGCTTCTGGTATTTTGCCGGATCCTTAAGGAAATCGACCATTTCGACGACCTCCTCTTTCGCTTCGTCACAGCCGGCAACATCGGCAAAAGTTACTTTAATTTGGTCTTCTTCGAGCATACGAGCTTTGCTTTTGCCGAAGTTCATTGCACCGCGACCACCGCCTGCGCCGCCCTGCATTTGCCGCATAAAGAAAACCCATACTGCAATCAACAACAACATCGGGCCAAAAGAAACCAGCAACTGCATCAACATCGAAGGCTGCTCAGGCGGAACGGCCTTGATTTCAACGCCATTTGCCAACAAATCATCCACCATATGAGGATCTGATGGTGCATAGGTCTTAAATATCTGCCCACCCTGCATCTTGCCTTTGACGATGTTATCTTCAATCATCACCTGCTGAACTTGGCCTGCTTTTACCGACTCGATAAATTGCGAATAAGACATCGACGAATCAGCCCTATCATTTTGCGGACCGAAATTATTAAACACGGACATCAATACCACTGCAATGACGACCCATAGGATTATATTTTTCATCATATCGTTCAATTTACACACCCTGGGCCTGAAACGGCTCTCGATTTAAAAACAGAGTAATTATATCAGGAGTTAACTTTCCTGACTGTCGTTATTTATCTGGGCCTCGCCTGCACATGGAAAACACAATCCGCGTGGTTGGCGCACCTTTAAATATTACATATAGTAGGGCTAGATAAAATTATTTAAAGCCCTTAGCTAAAATATAAACTTCATTGCTACGCGGTCTCGACGCTTTTGGCTTCCTGATTGCCACTTTGGCGAAGGATTGCTGAACTTCCTTAAAAAAATCCTCAAAGCCTGCGCCATGAAACAATTTAACCAGAAAAACCCCGTCTTTTGTCAGTACAGTCTTGGCTGTTTCTAAAGCCAACTCCCCCAAATATATGGCGCGGGGCTGATCAACACCCTTATTCCCGCTCATGTTCGGAGCCATATCCGACATCACTAGATTAACCGGAGCACCGTCAAGAACCGCATACAATTGATCCAAAACAGCTTGCTCGCGAAAATCGCCCTGTATAAAATCGACACTCTCCAGCGGATCCATCGCCAAAATATCCAACGCAATAATCTTGTCTTTCTTACCGACTATTTGCCGCGCAAACTGCGACCAGCCGCCGGGAGCTGCGCCCAAATCGATAATATTCATCCCCGGTTTGATCAGCTGGTCTTTATCCTGAATTTCTTTCAGCTTAAAAACCGCACGTGACCGGTAACCTTGAGCTTGCGCCATTTTGACGTATTCGTCGTCAAAATGCTCCTGCATCCAGCGACTGCTACTTTTACTTCGTCCCATAACTCTCTTAGTGTAAAATACAGGGTTTTGATTTTAGGAATAAAGAGTGAACTCTGCAGATAAGAAAAAACTTAAGACCCAAGCGCACAGCTTAAAACCCGTCATTATGATCGGTCAATCGGGATATACAGCAGCCGTGCTGGCAGAGCTTGAACTGGCACTTAACACCCACGAACTGATTAAAGTACGCATACGCGCTGAACGCGAAGATCGCAAGCTGATCAGTGAGAAAATCT
>DATBQC010000564.1:0-3688 GCA_036561065.1 Methylobacter sp.
GCACCTGAATTCTTATGAGCATACTTATTAAATCCGAAACTGAAATTGAAAAAATGCGTATTGCCGGCAAACTGGCGGCCGAAGTTCTTGAAATGATCGAGCCCTATGTAGTTCCCGGCGTTACCACCGACGAACTCAATCAGATTTGCCACGATTACATTGTCGACGTACAAAAAGCCATCCCCGCACCACTCAATTATCACGGTTTTCCAAAATCAATTTGCACCTCAATTAACCAGCAAATCTGCCATGGCATTCCCAGTGATAAAAAGCTTAAATCCGGCGATATTGTCAACATTGATATCACCGTAATTAAAGACGACTACCATGGCGACACCAGCAAAATGTTCTGCGTCGGGGAAGTCAGTCAACACGCAAAACGCTTGGTTAAAATAACCCAAGAAGCTATGTTTTTGGGCATTCAACAGGTCAGACCGGGCGCCACACTTGGCGATGTCGGCCATGTCATACAAAAGTACGCCGAATCCAATCGCTATTCCGTGGTCAGGGAATTTTGCGGTCATGGCATCGGCAAAAATTTCCATGAAGAGCCCCAAGTACTACATTACGGCAAAGCCGGTGACGGCGAAGTCCTTGAAGCGGGCATGATATTAACCATAGAACCGATGATCAATCTCGGCAAACGCCACATGAAAGTACTGGCCGACGGCTGGACGGCGGTAACCAAAGATCGTAGCCTATCCGCGCAATGGGAGCACACCATTTTAGTCACCCAAAGCGGCTATGAAATCCTGACCTTACGCCAAGAAGAAATGTGACCGCCTTGAACAACAACATCAATGCCTCGGCAATCGCTCCATGCATTGCCCTACCTCCCGTACCCATTCAGTCGTCGATTTTTGCCGAAAAGGACAGCCTGCAACAAATCAAACAACTGCTAAAGCAAAAAGACGCCGAACTGCGGCAAAAATTTAGCCCGCACAAATCAGTTTCTAAACTACTTAATGATAAGTCCGATTTTATTGATGAAATCCTAAGCTGCTGCTGGCAACACTTTCTCGGCGACTACGCCAGCCAGCTTACGCTGTGTGCCGTTGGCGGTTACGGCAGAAGAGAACTGTTCCCCTATTCCGATATTGACCTGGTTGTCCTGCTAAATTCCGAAGATACCAGCCCTTACCAGGAGAACCTATCAAGCTTCTTTACTTTTCTCTGGGATATAGGCTTAAAACTGGGGCAAAGCGTCCGCACCGTAAAACAATGCGTTGAAGCTGCGATAGAAGATCAAACCATCATGACCAGTCTAATGGAAATTCGACTGATTTCCGGCAGCACCACACTGTACAAAGCCTTAAAACAACAAACCACTCCGGATAAAATCTGGTCGTCAGACCGGTTTTTCGCAGCAAAAATGGAAGAGCAGCGGCAGCGTTACGCTAAATTCCATGATACCGCTTACAACCTTGAGCCCAACATCAAAGAAGGACCGGGAGGGCTTCGAGACAGACAAGTCATCGCTTGGGTATTCAAGCGCCATTACAATTCTTCAACACTCAGGGAATTGATTAAATACGGCTTCCTACCCGAATCCGAATATTTAGAACTGGTTGCTGCACTTGAAGTACTTTGGAGAATTCGTTACGCACTACATCTGTTAACCAACCGCTGCGAAGACCGGTTGATTTTCGATTATCAGCGCGACCTTGCCCAACAATTCGGCTTCAGCACCGAACACCAGGAATACAACCAAGATGTCGAGCAATTCATGCAGTTTTATTTTAAAACGGTACTGGGACTTGAGCGCCTGAATGAAATGCTGCTGCAATTATTTAACGAACGCTTCGTTTCAGGAGAAGTTGTTTACAAAACCATCCCGCTTAACGACAAATTCGTCGTCATCAACGGCTACCTTGAAGCCAGCGATGACACCCTTTTCGAGCGACACCCGCTGGCCTTGCTGGAACTCTTCTTGGTCCTTGAACAAAATTCATCTATT
Source organism: Methylobacter sp. (assembly GCA_036561065.1). Lineage (GTDB taxonomy): Bacteria > Pseudomonadota > Gammaproteobacteria > Methylococcales > Methylomonadaceae > Methylobacter_A. Next base: position 1,958 of record DATBQC010000564.1, read on the forward strand.
AAGGGCGTGAGAGCAACCACCATACGCCTGATTCGTAAAAACCTACACTTGATCGACGACGAATTTCGCCAAAACAAAGCTGCCAACCGGCTTTTCATAGAAGCATTCCGACAACCTCGCGGCATTACCGATCAATTGAGGCGCATGAACCGCTACGGGGTTTTAGCCGCCTACATCCCTTGTTTTGCCAATATTGTCGCCCGTATGCAGTATGATTTGTTTCACATTTACACCGTGGACGAACACACCCTTTTTGTTATCCGTAACTTACGCCGCTTTGCCTTAGAGAAGCACCTTGATGAACTGCCTTTCTGTAATGATATTTTTCTGCTGATTGCAAAACCGGAACTGCTTTATTTGGCCGGCCTGTTTCATGACATAGCCAAAGGCAGGAGCGGTGACCACTCAGCGATTGGCGAAGAAATCGCCAAGGAGTTCTGCGTTCAACACGACCTTTCCCCGCATGACACCAATCTGATCGGCTGGCTGGTGCGCAATCATCTGGTTATGTCGATGACGGCACAGCGAAAGGACATCAGCGACCCGGACGTTATTCATCAATTCGCGCAAACCGTCGGCAGCATTGAATACTTGAATTACTTATACTTATTAACCGTTGCCGACATTCGCGCCACCAATCCCGAACTTTGGAACGCATGGAAAGACGCCCTGTTAAAAGAGCTTTATTCGGTGACCTACAGCACCTTGCACAGGGGGTTGCAAAACCCCGTGACATTGGCTGACCGACTACTTGAAAACAAAAAAGAAGCCAAAGACGAGCTAATTAAACTCGGCATATCCGAACCGACTATTCTTAGATCTTGGCAGCATACCGGGGATGATTATTTTTTAAGGTATTCGGCTGATGAAATAGCCTGGCATACCATTGCTATAGCCTCATCCAAAGAAGATGAACTCCCCCTGGTTCTACTGCGCCCGCAAACCCAACGCGGCAGCGCCGAAGTGTTTGTTTATACAAAAAATGAAGAGGCTATTTTTTCGCTGAGCACAGCCACTCTCGATCAACTTGGGCTGACTATTCTTGACGCCAGAATCATGACCACGACCGATGACTATGTGCTTAACAGCTTCCTGATTCTTGAGCAATCGGGAGCCCCTATCAACGAACTATTCAGGGAAGTGCATATTTGCACCGTGTTGCGCAATAACCTGTTGCATCACGAAGTCAAAAAACACAAAAACATTCATCGCCAATCAAGACAGGCCAAACATTTTCCTATCCCTACCAGCATTCAATTTCATGCAGATCCTTTACATAGACACACAATCATTGAACTCATCACTACCGATCACGCTGGACTGTTATCAAAAATAGGCCGTGCATTTGTACGAAAAGACATTCATCTGCATAGCGCAAAAATCACCACCATAGGCAGCAGGGCTGAAGACATGTTTTACATCACCGACAACCAGTCACAGCCCATCACAGACCCGGTCAGGCAGGAACAAATACGCGAAGAAATGTTGAAAATGTTGGACAGCGTAAGCTGATACTAAAGCGTTACCCACCCAATAGCACCTAAAATTAACATTTATTCGCTACTTAGACAGCAACATTTTTTTGAATAAACTGAGCCAACCATTCATGCCCGTTACTGTCAATATCGACATAGCGCAATCCGATTTTGCATTGATCGCTGGACACGCGCCGCGAAAAAACCACATGGCATCGCGCTACTATTTTTGATGACAGCCCGTCTTCACCATTCA
>DATBQC010000565.1:0-1723 GCA_036561065.1 Methylobacter sp.
AGCCCCCGGGCCAGTGTCTTGCGATAACCCCCATGATTTACCACCACAAGGTATCCGTATCAAGCTCGTAAAAGGGAGCGGCAAGTCCGGTTACTTTGATGTCATCGTTAATATGAATTATAACGAGGGCGGTTGCCAATACCCTACCCTTCATCACGAAACAAAACGATACCGGTTCGAGAATGGAAAATACGTTCTTGTTCGATAGCGGTTTTTATTAATAGCCTTCCTATAACAAACCATGCCAATCAACAAAGCACCCAACAATTAAGGAATCTTTTGCTGAACGTGTGGCCTCGATGATGAAGAATAAGGGCAATCTTATGAGGGTTGTTGCGAGCCTATTTTTGCTTGGTGCCATTTCATGTGCGGTTGCCGCTGACAAAACACGGGGCCCTGCGAGAAAACCGCCGGCCGTAAAAAATCACGAATTCGTCAGTATCCTTCCCAATTGCATTAAATATTTGTATTTCACTGCTGCCTTGTGCGCAGGGTATTGGGAAACTAGGGAATTAATCATCAAGCTTCAGAACGGCCAAAAACCGACTAAACACCAGAATAGCGATAATAGGGCGTTGCAATCGGTTTTTGAGGGTTCTACGGATTTGGCATTTGAGATTTCATTCCCTGTCGCTATTGCCGGAAACCCGCAATGAGAGCAAGCCTGCAATCCTGCGTCGTTTGCCAGTTCGCATTTATGGCATACCCAACGGTAATTTGGAGTGTACATAGGCTTACTATAAACCTGCTGACGTGATTGCGGGTTTGAAAGCGAAGGCGAACATCGCCGCCAGTGCCAGCAAGGCGAAAGACACCAGGTAATTCCAGGCCATCTTCTCCTTGAGATAGAAAATGGCGAAGACGATGAATACGCAGATGGTGATCACCTCCTGCAATATCTTGAGTTGAAAGCCGGTGTACTCGCCGAACCCGATGCGGTTGGCGGGCACTGCAAAACAATACTCAATGAAAGCGATAGACCACGCCACCAGTATCGCCTGCCATAGCGGCCACGAATGCCCGTATTTCAAATGCCCATACCAGGCATAGGTCATAAAGATGTTGGAACAGATAAGTAGGAGAACGGTGGTCATGGCAGTAGTGTCCGTAAGTTGCGAATAATGGGTGTAAAAGGCTAGAATTTATCCTATTTGACTGGGATAGGCCAATGCTTACCGAAACCACCGCAAAACAATTCGCGCAACACTGGGTACAGGCATGGAACAGCCTCGACTTGGATGAGATCATGTCGCACTACACGGATGATATCGTCATCACCTCGCCCGTCGCCAAGGCGCTGCTAGGGCTGCCGGACGGAGAAGTGAGAGGTAAGGACGCTCTGCACGCTTACTTCGAACGCGCGCTGGAAGCTCACCCTGATCTGCGGTTCGAGTTGAAAGACGTCATGTGGGGCATCTCAAGCGTGGTGCTGTATTACGTGAACCATAAAGGCACGCATGTCGGCGAATTCATGGAACTGGATGTGAGCGGAAAAGTAGTGCGCATGGTGGCGAATTACGGTAGTTAGATTGATGTAGTCGTCATCCCAAATCACTGAAAAAAGAGAACCGGCCATTGAGCCGGTTTTTTGTTGTGCGCGAGCCCTGAGTGGCTTATTAACAATAGGGAGAAGCACATGTCATTGAACGATTGGTTTCCCAAGCTATTGGGCGAGACGGTGGTGGAGTTTACGCCCACCAAGGCGGGCGACGAGGCCAAGGCC
>DATBQC010000566.1:0-10925 GCA_036561065.1 Methylobacter sp.
TTGCGTTTAGTGATAAAGGAGCTGGACAGATAATACCTATCTTATTGTCCGTGGTGGTGGTGAATGTGTTAATAGGTATAGGTATAGATCCGCCTCCTGATGTCCTAGCAATAAGGACACGACCATTGGTCTGTAGGAATCCGCGGTCAAACCCAAATAAAGTGCATTCAACGAAAAATTCGATATTATCGAAATTAGAACCGGCCGGAGCTTTCTTGAAGTCAATAACTTCAGCATTCAGTATAAATGCGAGATCACCATTAGAATCAACGTCCAAAAGGAACGTTGGTCCATCATAGTCATCTCGCATCAAATTGACATCAGTACCCGGACCACCCACGAAAACACGATCAGTATTGAATGGAGTGGAAGCCGGGATTGTAGCTGTGGTGAGTCGTGCATAGATACCAGTGATTCTTGCCGGAGCATAAAATGGAGGGAATTGAATACCACGGAAAGGACCTCCATCCGTTGCTCTTATTTTCGGATTAGAGTATTTCCTACCGAATACGTGTGGTAAGGAGCCTGTTCCATATGACTCGCCAACTTTGGGAGTCACGACATAATAACCAGCAGTTGATGGATAACTGACTAAATTTCGATTCCAATCACTTGTGTCAGCCGCCCCGAACGGGCCTTCCTTGGATACCAGAAGAAAATTGATGCCCGAAGGAAAAACAGCATTCGTAGTGGGGATTATGGGAACATGGTGAAGCCCCGGACGAGGAAGATATTGAAGAGGTATTTCAACATACCTCGTTAAGGCACCAGTATAGAACAATGAAAGCGGATCGATAGCCGGGTAAACCGTTGCTGATCCACTTTGATTCAGCAACGGCATTGCACCCTGGAAGGTGGATATAGCATACCAATTCAATTGGCTTCCATCGCGAGCCAAAAGAGGCGGTATTAGAACGTTTCGATATGGGGCGACGTAAATTGTTTTGGATCCCGGGTCAAGCATGACCTCCGAAGTCCTGGACAAATTCCGATTTTTACCAGTTTGCACATATGGAGATTCATTAATATAAGTCGGTATCATCCGGTTTCTATCTGAAAGACCCGGGCGAAGCATAACTTTAGATGAATTGGTTGGGCTACCACGATAATGAGTGGTGTGTATATATTCAGGCTTATGGGAAAGACCACGGCCCGCGCCATATGTTACGGCGAATTCAATATGCATCACCGTATTAGTAGAAAGCAGCGGAGAAGCAGGTGTAGGAACGGCATCGGTGAATTCTGCGAATAAACTTCCTGAGGTACCAGAATTCAATGTGATTATTAGATCCCCCGTCAGGGAATCTAGAGATACGCTTATTCCTAGACCATCTTTTAAAATCCGATTCGGCGCTGTTGTTGTGATAGCGGGATTTGTGGCTGTTGGAGAAGTAAAAAATGGGGAATTTGAAGGCATGCCTCCATTCGGATCTGTCGTCATGCCTTCAAAATGGATCAGGACAGCGTCCGGATCTTCAGTAGGCAATACGAACCGAACCTGATCAATGTCGGAAGCCGCTAGTCCCGCCTGGAACGGAGCAATCCTTAGACGAATAGAATCGCCATTAAACCACCACTGAACTATTCCATTTAGCCTTGTTCCCGGAGGATGGCCGGGAGCAGCGGTTTCCCATCGGGCATCAATAGTGTAAGGATTGACAGCAACTTGGAGACTCGCTGTCAATGCAGTGGCATTTGTAGGGACTGCTACCGGAACTTCAAATCGCTCCGTAAAAACGGCATCAGACCATGCTCTGCGATTTCCATTTGGTCCATCAAGGCGAGTTAATCCACCAACGAATATCGAACCATCAGTTATCCTATCACCATATGTAATGATAGGACCCGCGGAATTGGTAGACCCATAACGTTTCCAAGTTGTTCTCAAATTTCCTTTGAGAAGTTCGAGGAAATTGGTCTTAAGAATGGTATCATAATCAAATTTATCAGCAATAGAATGACGCAAATCCAGAATATCTGTACTAGCAATTTGATCTGCATACAACCCATCGGGGCGAACCGTATATCCAATAAGTGGTGTGCCAGAAAGATGAGAGCGGATTGTAGTCTGAAGTTGGCCTCTATCCATAGACACAACGAATGACGTTGGTCCAGTTTGGCTTACGTTATTTATGCGAACGATTTCGTCATCAATTTTGAAATAAGCCTCACCAAATGATGTCATTGTGGTGAGAACAGTTCCAGTAATAGATGTTAAAGTGAATTGGACATCAGTATCTGTTATATTTGCTGGAAGCACTATCTGGCTAATAAATATAGTAGCATCGTCACGAGAGACGGCAGACGAATTCCTATTGAAAGCGCCCGCTAAATTGCCGACATCGGAAAAACCGGCTCCATTTCGGCGGAACACAACACAAATAGGAATAGCGTAGACATAACCATCAACTGTTCCAAGAACAGTTGGATCTCCACTCCCAGCCCTCCATAAACCTGGGTCTCCAAGTTCACTGCGCATATTACTGAAAAACAACGCACTTGGAGTAGATAGCGCTCCTTGAGCAAATACTAAAGTTGGATCAAATCCTTCAGGATATTGAGCTAAATTGACATCTGTGACAACTCGGATTCTATACTGAATTTGTACGCGCTTGGACGTTTCGAAATTGATGTCAGGATCAACAAGTTCATCAGGTAAATATGAAAAGCCACTTTCCACGTTGCCAAACTTATATATGAAACCACGAAGCGGCTTCCCTGGCGCAATACTTGGAAATGCAGGGTCTACATCAATTCTTTGCAACCAAACTTCAAGAAACACGAATTCGGCGCGATTACCACCAGTTGAAGTGCTCGGGGGATTGAGCTCAATCTGATTCCACGTAACGGAATCATTTGGAGTTAGAGGTGGAGTCCCCGTCCTGGTACCGGCGACAGGTATCACCCATCCATTTACCACTGCGCGCTGCAGGAATCTAATCTCGCCAGTAGCTTGCCTTCCGAAGAAAAATAAATTCGACCAATTTGGATCTGTAAAATAATCTGAACGTGGATCTGATTCATTCATCAGCCATCCAGATGGCATTTCAGATCGGAGGAGTTCCGCTTGGCTCTCCAAATCTATGAAAGAAATTAGATTTAACTCTGAATCGACAACTGGTTTATTGGCTTCGATAATAATCGCCGCATAATTGCGGTCACGGTCATCGATAAATCTAGAAACTCCGGATCCAAGGCTGTTAGTCGTCATTTCAAGCAGGCTCCGTCATCATTGCAGGCGTTAAACCTCCGGAGAACATTATTCCCATTGCCTAAAAGAGGCGTATCGATATACTGGTCGGAGATTACCTGGTTGGCGAAATCCCATTTAAGCGCTCGTGCTCTCTCAGGGATTATGCAACCAGAAGAAAAATAGGCTATCGGTTGCAAGTACTAATCACAGTACCGGCAACAAGATTTTCTTGTATGGCTAATTATTTACTCTTTCATCCATAGAGTAAATAATAATCGCCAAAGAAAAAACCAGTCTCGGGGACACCGTTAGTAAACCTGAGTCGATAATTACCAGAACCAAACGTGAGATTCATGATGGTATCCGGAGTCACAGTAAGTAAAGATGTTGTACCTGTTGAATCCATAACATCAATGATAATCGATGTCGTGTTGTATGTGATAAATGTCTGGCTAACGGGATCCCAATTATATAAGATTTTATCAGGAGAACCATCAGAATTCGGTACTCTGATCCAATAAAATGCATTAAAATGTACTAAAACTTGTGATGAGAAAATCGGTACATTAAATGTGTTGGTCATCCATATGCTTGAAGTTGGATTAGTTATAAAGCCAACTCCTTTATTTGGACCAACAATGAATCGATTTGATTTTGATTGATCTAATGTTGATGAAAGATCTTCGCTGGAAACAACTCCTCGCATAGAAGGGTATTTGATCAGAAACGCCGCTTGCTTGGCAGCATATAAATCTGCCGGGACATTTGTAACTGGTTTTATATTGAGATAATCAGGTACATCTATTAAATATCTTCCAGCCACGGATCCTGTAAAAGGATCAAGGGAACCATTGATGATAGTTTGTGTGTTGTTATTAACTACATATTTTGCCATCAGTAATCAGGCCTCCTGCGATTGAGCATGCGGCCTCTAGTTCGATAAACACCCGCAGCTGAAAAAGTCAAAGTAGAAGCCATTGCCATCTTATTCGCCGGATCAAAATCAGACCAAGAAGTAAAAATGACTAAAACCAAAGTTCCTTTCCTACCTATACTCAGGAAATCATCCTTCAATTCCATGAGTATAGGAACTGCTGTCTTATGGCGCCTCCCAAATAATAATGGCTGGCCTTCGACAGAAGGAGGATAATTCGATGGAGAGCCGTTGTCAGCCAATGGCCAGAAAAATCGACCATCAGCATCGATAACTGTATTCGTCCCTCCTTTAAAGAGGGTAACTAAACCCGGATTCGGCACATACGGAATAATGGACGATAACCTGACAAATCCTCCTGTTGCTGTATATCCGGCTATTGGATAAACTCCATAACCATCCAACAAACTTTCTGGAAAACCCACGGCAGGAAGAGCTCCAACGGGGATTTGGGCACTCGGAGCCGTATACGGTGATGCATTATCAAGACTACCAGATCCAACTCCGATACTATATATACTATCCGGGTCCGTGCGTGGGACAAGACGTAGTGTTTGGGTCCCAGAAGGCGGTAAGATACTTTGAATAGCTCGCGACTTATAGAACATTTGATATGAATCTCCAGGAGGAGCCGTAACAGCTGGTAACGGGCGAAGAGTCTTATAATTGACAGAAACAGCAGTACCAGGTGGGCACGACACTGCACCTGATAGAATTACTGCAGTATATGAACCATAACGTATAAAATTGGTAGTAGTATATGGAGCATTGATCCCATCAGTGATTGTAACAGGATCATTTGTTAGTATTTCTGGTATATAAATAATATTATTTATTGGAGATGAGCCACCTGGCACATAAAAAGTATTTGTTTGAGCTATTGTTTTTAAATTTACGAACAATTCTCGATGGCCAGGATCCACATGCCACATGGAACTATTCAACTTAAATCTATCGACGTCAGATGTCGCCGTCAATATGGTCGAGTCAACCCAAGTGGCGATATTAGCAGCACTCGGAGTCCAAAATTGGATCGGTGCAATAACATTCCTAGCAAGGCCAGTTCTCCCAGGATAAACGATATTCAATGCAGCGTGAATCTGGCAGTTTGAAACGCTTGAAGAAAAATTAATAGTAGCGCGATCAATACCAGGACCAATATTCATGGATAACACTATGCTTGATATCCTATTGTTATCCATCGCATCAATATCACTATTACTGCCTGGCGTTATTATACGAACCATATTTATAGAATGAATATATATTGCTGATGTAGCTAAACCCAACATGTTAATTGAAGAAGATTCCCAATTAACTCTAAGGTTTGATAAATCAAAATTAACTGATGTGACTGATCCAACGACATCCACTCTGGCGACTATAGGTTCCATGACGATGCGATCACTGAAGTAGCGACGCACCCTATCAGGGTTACCCATTTGGCCACTGAGGCCAATATTATTCCTAAATAGGAATGATGTTCCGCCGGTACCAAGTGAAGATATTTCAACAGACGTTGTCATTTCATTCGCAAAGACTTGCTGAACTGACTTATTCAGCAAGTCTCTCATATCCCATAAAGCGCCACGACGAAGATCAATTACATCATCAGCGGTAATTTGATCAGCAAATAACCCATCTGGTCTGGTTGAAGTCCCGGAAGCAATAAGACTAGCACCATTAAGATTGGTAGTCCTATTGAATGCAGTAGTATTGCGCCGTACGATGGCACAAACCGGAACGGCATACATGAGACCATCAACCGTGCCAAACAACGAAGCAGAAGCACTTGTATTTGTACCGGCAACCCACAGTCCTGAGTCATCTGGTGAGCGAGAATAATTTTGACCTGAGGGGGAACCGTCGGCTCCAGGTCCTGCAAAATTAGACACAGTGTTGGCAATAACACCACTGTCGTCTATGCCATCTGGAAAACTAAGTATATTGATGCCTTGAATTACTCGGAGTCTATATTGGATTTGTATTCTCGCGTTGGAACTCTGACCATAAATAGGATCTATCAGATCATCTGCCAAGTTGACAGCATCTGGAGCTTTGACATTTCCCAAGCGACAAATTAAAGAAGTCGGGCTCTTATTTAATGGAGAAGGGGCTGGCAGTATGAGAGCACGCCATGCTTCAAGTATGACCAAATCTGTTCTTGTTCCAGATACTGGTGGGGCGGATAGAGTTATAACATTGGATCCTGATATAACTGAATTCGTATAATCGATCTTGACCCCCCATCCATTAATTATTGTATCCTGAGGTAATAAAGTAAATTTATTTTCGTTGCCAACGCTAGCAATGGGGAAAGTAAATGATCCAGTTAAATCTGATCTCTCCAAGAAATCAGCGTTTATAAAACAAGACGGATTTCGTTTCTGCGTAGAAAGGCGTAAGCCTTGATCGCCTAAAACATCCGAGCGAAGATTCATTTCCCAATCAATGACCGGGGAATCTGCCTGAGTTATGACGGATTCATAGGCCCGATCTTCACTGGAAAACTGTCCTCCAGATGTAGTGGCAATCGGATTTTCACTAACGTTCGGACCGTAATTTCTAAAACCGCTCATCTCAAGTTAGCGTCCTCATTAGAGGTTGTGGGCGCCAAGAGACGATACGCGGATCAAATATTTAGGCGACTGGCTTCCATTGAGATGATGGCATCAGAGCGCGGTCAAACTCAACGAGCAAGCCATTTTTCCTAGTCGGAGATAGTTCCTCATGGCGGAGGCCTTTTCCAAAGGTGGCGTGGTCATAGACGGGCTTCTCAAACGGGAAGCCTGTTAGCATGATGCTAAGAGACGGTTCATCAACCGGATTTACGAAATGCCATCCATAGGGATTTAACATTTCATATGCAGAGCCAGGATGAATTAAGAACCTGGCGATGATGTCTACATCTTCTGGGTCCGAGACTGGACCAATCGGAGCCGCTATGGCCATTTCTTGGATACCTCTCAATCCATAAATGGCACTGGGCCAGATATGTGGATGCAAAAATGGACTATGGCAGGGATATATCTTATGAAGATAGAGCCGATGTTCACCGATTTGGCGCCATAAGCGCTCAATATGCGGTTGCTCATAAACAATATCCAGCGAATTCCATTTAGAAGGCCCTTCCAAAATAAGAAATCGGACAGAATCTTTGATGTTCACCAGTTCTTCCAACAGAGACATTGTGGCAGGATACATCACCGAGGCGCGCGGTAGTATAATAACAAGGATGTGTTAATGTTAGAAAATAATTCTAAAGAACAGATAAAACCAGGAGCCATGGAGGCAGCTATAACCAAATTAAACCAAGCAGAGCAGTTAATACGAGAAGCTCGACAACTCCTCTCAGGGCAGAAAAATCCGGATCCAGAGGATATACCAATACTCGCCGTCCTTCAAGAAAATAAGAATAGATGGATGTCAGAATCGGAAGTTTCTGCTGAACTTGGATTCACGTCTACGACTGAAGCCATAAGCATGACTTTGATGCGGCTTTGCCGTAAGGGCGTGATATCTAGAATGAAGAAGAAAAAACGCAAGCTTTCAAATGGATATGGATATACTTACTCATATAAGTATCCATTCAATAAATCAGATGCTGCTCAACATTTTTCTGAGGACCCATGGGTGTGTGAACACCCAAACGAAGCGCCTTCGAGTTGTCCTTGCAAACCAGATTATTATTGCAAGACGAGGACTTGCGTCAGACTAACTTAGCTTGGCCATTATCATTTATTCAGAAATTTACTCAGTGAAACTCCCCGACATGGGCCATGCCGTTGCTTGCGCATATATTGCTCATTAACGCGCCAGAATTTACGAGGTGAACTTGGAGTGAAAAACTATGTCGAGCGTTCCCCAGTCCGTTAAATCGAATAGAAAAGATAAGACTTTGAGGAACGCTTGCATTCCAGTTTTTCCGAGCCAGTATATCGTAATGATGAACTCAGTTGGGTTCATTTTTCATAATACGACTTCTATCATAAGCTTGTAACAAATGAGCAATATTGAGAAGATAGCATTTCGTGTAGCAAAAATCCGGCTCCCACTCGCCGCTGAAGGCGAAAAACAGGAATCACTTTCTTACGGCGGGAAAGGACCTTTTTCTCTGCCTCCTGACCATATAGCTGCAATGGAAGTCCCGAAGGGCGGAGCGTGCTGCGATAAATGTTCTTTCGTTGATAGAGAAGCGCACGCTTGTAAGCAGCCAAACTATATCGAGTGGAATGGTGGAGATCCGGCACTCCCAGATCTTCCGCTGGACCAAATCTGCTCTGATTGGTTTACTGTCGGAACTGCTACTACAGAGACTGCCGAAACTACCGAGGATTGAGCCACTTGTCCGCATCAGATCTCCAGATCTGAAGAATCCGGTCATCATATCGAGACAATCGATCCCCGATAACTTGCGAATGATTTATCATCTTATTCCCATCCACAAATTTGACAAGATTCTTCTGTCGGAATCGTGGTGTGATATGGATGGATTCGTTACCAGTAAATGAGATATAATCTGATATCATGGAGCGATGACATCGCCACCATTGGCATTCAGCGCACATGATAGCAATATTTGTTTCTTGACTTCTCTTTATTAGCTCCTGAATTCCAATTCGGAATTCATCGAGAGACATAAACCAAGAATAATCATAGAGGCCTTGATTCGTCCAAGACGGACGAATACCGGGCAGGGACTCTTGTAAGCATTCATTTGGCGTCGGTTCCTTCGAGCCCAATGCGATCCGCTGCTTTGGAAACTTCCCTCTGGCATAAACCGGGATATCGACTTGCAGAGCCGCGAACTTCTCCGCGAGTGGAAGATGCCGAGCATCCCATCCGCCTAGGCGTGATTCCCAGACATATTTCTTACCAACAGATGGGAGCCATTGTTCCAAATAAGGTTTGCGGAATTGAGGCCATTTACTGCCTGGATGGGACCGCACATCCATGATAATATCAAGAGGTTCAACCAGCTTGATGAAGTCAGCCTCTGACAATGTGGAATGCCCGATGGTATAAATGGCCATGCCTTCGGTATTCCTGGAACCTCTTCATTTACGGCTCGATCGTTCTTATTTTATCTTTTGTAAATCATGAGTAAATGAAAATCGATCAATTTTACGAGAAAAACATGATACGATCAATGATAATTGCGTTGGCTCTCCTCCCTCTAGCTTGTACACCAGCTGTCCCAGAGACGTACGGGTCTACGCCGACGTACCAGGTTTATTTCTCTCCTAAGGGAGGATGCGAAGCTCATGTCGCAGATCTTATAACGAGTTCTAAAACGAAGATCAGGATACTGGCTTATAGTTTCACTTCAAAGCCCATTCGAGATGCTCTGATTAACAAAGAACATCCAGCAGCGGGCAATCCGATAGATATCGGCGTCATACTTGATCGGAGCGATGTCATCAATCCTTCCGTGCTTCCGGATCTCATCGCCGCGGGGATACCCGTTTGGACAGATTCAATGCACGCCATTGCCCATAACAAGGTAGTCCTTTCAGACGATCTAACGACTGAAACGGGATCTTTCAATTACACGAATCAAGCTGAGCGCTCCAACGCGGAAAATTGTTTGTTCGTCAAAAATAAGACATTGGCAGCAGAATATAACACCAATTGGGAATCCCATAAAAGCCATTCCCAACAAGTAAGCCCCGCACCCGTACACGCACCCGCACCCGCACCCTAACTCATATCTCGTACGAGTTCTTCCCGTCTAGCAGAAATTATTTTAGCATATATGAGGACATGGATGGGTGGGATAAAACGAACATTAAGTTGCCCCGAATCTATCTTTGATCTCGTTGACAGTATCAGTAAATTCACGTGATTTAGCAATATCGGGCTTCCAAGCTAAACCTCGGGCGATGAGATCATAGGTCTCGACAATGGTTGCACCTGGTGTCGGTTTTACATCATCTCCTGATTCTTTCTTATACGATCTACCGAAAAGCCAAAGATGATCAGCTATCTGAACGAGCGCCGCTATATCATGCGCCACAACGAAAATAGTATTTTCCTCGTGCATTGAAGAAACTTTGGCGATAAGTTCGCAAACAATGTCTTTCGACAAGGGATCGAGCCCGGTGAATGGCTCGTCCATGACGATAAAATGTTCGCTACATAGGAGTTCCTGAGCAATAGCCACACGCTGCCGTTGACCACCAGAAAGCTGACAAGGATAAAACTTCGCCTTATCTTCGAGGCCGAAGTCTCGGAGGGACTGCATCGCCTTCGCTTCACGATCTTTCTTGGACAGCCCGCTCTTCTCGAGCGCAATCAAGAGATTCCCCAAAATCGTCCGATGCATAAGGAGCGGATAATTCTGGGCAACCATTCCAACGACGCCCGCTTCTATTGGTTTTCCACCTTTGACGGTGACCTTGCCGGTAGTAGGTTCCTGGATCCCTGCAAGAATGTTAGAAAATTGTGTCTTGCCGATACCGGAGCGACCAAGAATGCCAATAACCTGCCCCTGACAAATGCCAGGCCGAACGATATCGCGAACCTCCGCTGATGTTGGCTTCAGAATAAGTGTGTCGCCAAAACTGAGAGATACATTTTCAATCTTTATGAGAACGTCTTTGTTCTCATATGAGTAATCACCGTCCATCATCATGCCTTCAAATGCCTATATTCAGGCTTGACAGATGAATTCATCGAGCGCTCCAACGTAAGGCCGGCGTAAGGACAAAATATTTCTTTAAGGAGAACGATAATACGGTCTTGAATAATGCCGACGACGAAAACCACGAGTTGGATAGCAAATACATAATCGAATCT
>DATBQC010000567.1:0-2388 GCA_036561065.1 Methylobacter sp.
CCGTGAGCAGGTTCTCGCGTATGGATATGACAAGCCAATCACTATCGTTCCTAATGGTGTCGATTTAGACCAGTTCAAATTTTCCTCTGATGGCACCAAGGATATTGATGTTTTATTCACCGGAAGAATCGAACACCTAAAGGGCAGCAAGGGAATGGTGAAGGTTTGCCGCCAATTGGTGGAGAAGAAAAAAGACATTTTGATTTATATTGTCGGGTATGGGGAAGAAGAAAACTGGGTTCGGCAGCAGATGGGGGATCTTGCCGAGAACGTCATCATGACGGGTAAGGTTCCTTTCGCTGAAATGATGGGGTATTACAGCCGCAGTCGGGTCTATGTATCAACGTCCTATTACGAAGGGTTGCCGGGAACCTGCTTGGAGGCGTTGGCGATGCAGTTGCCTGCCGTCGTTTGGGATTTCCTGTTTTATCGGGGGTTGGTGACCGAGGGACAGACGGGTTCGTTGGTGAAGCCCAACGATTTTTCGGGGATGGCTGATAAGGTGCTGGATCTCTTGGCTAAGCCTAAACTGGCGGCTGAAATGGGCAGGAATGGTCGCGCACTGCTCGAATCGGATTACAACTGGGTGAATTTGGCTCGTAACGTATTGGCTGTATTCGCCAAGGCAGGATGAAAATGAATCGACCAATCCGCGTGATGATGTTGGGTTTACGTAGTTTCCCCGGAGTGCAAGGGGGAGTGGAAACGCATGCCGAGCATTTATGTCCATTACTGGTAGAAATGGGCTGCGATGTGACGGTGCTGGCTCGTTCGCCGTATCACCCGGCTGAAAATGGAAAGGAGTGGAAGAACGTGAAGTTCGTGAAGCTTTGGGCTCCGAAATTCAAAGGGCTGGAAGCTATAGTTCACAGCTTTGTGGGGGTGCTCTATGCAGGCATTAAACGCCCGGATATCCTGCACATCCAGGCCATCGGCCCTGCTATCATGACGCTGCCTGCCAGGCTGATGGGACTGCGGGTGGTGGTGACGCATCACGGCCCGGATTACGACCGGCAAAAATGGGGGCGCTTTGCCCGCTTCGTTCTTCAACTGGGCGAGCGTATGGGAATGCGTTGGTCGAATGGGCGCATTGTGATTTCGAAGGTTATCGCTGATCTGGTTCGTGACAAACATGGTGTAGAGTCGGCGCAGATTCCCAATGGCGTGGTTTTGCCTCCGTTACCGAATTCGATGGTGACGCTTGATGCATTCGGCCTGACACGTGGCCGTTATGTGTTGCTGGTTAGTCGGTTGGTGCCGGAAAAGCGCCACTTGGATTTGATTGCGGCATTCAACCAGGCCAACTTGGCAGATTGGAAACTGGCTCTCGTGGGGGGCGCAGACCATCCTGACGCTTATCAGCGCGAAGTGATGGAAAAAGCAGCCGAAGCGGGCGTTGTTATGACAGGATTCCAGCATGGCTTGGCATTGCAAGAGCTTTATGCGAATGCGGGTCTTTTCGTGCTGCCCTCATCGCACGAGGGCTTACCCATCGCATTGTTGGAGGCATTAAGCTATGGGTTGCCGGTGTTAGCAAGCGATATTCCGGCAAATCTGGAGGTAGGCCTGTCACCGGAACATTATTTCCCTCTGGGTGGCATCGACGCGCTTGCAGACCGAATCAGGCTACAGTCGACCAAAGATTTAACCGCTGTTGCACGCGAAAGCACTCGGGTATGGGTTACTCAGCGTTATGACTGGCATGATATAGCCGAAAAAACAGTTAGGCTTTACGACAGCTGTCTCGGTGCAAACTGATCACGGCCCTGTGGTTAAAAAAGACCCAAGTTAAGACGGGATACTGGAGTTATATATGTCATTAATCAGGAAAAGAGGATTTGCCAATGCGTAATTTATTTTCAAATTATTTTTATTTTGTTGCAGGCATAATTTTTCTGCTTCTTGCTAAAGTTAAGCACAGCCTGGAAGGTTACAAGACGCCCAAACCATTCGGGGTGTCTGAGGTGGATCGCTGTGTTGACTATGATATTAGGACGGTTAACGAATGGGTTGAATCACTAGACGCTTATGTAGGGTTGCCAGGGGCGCTAGTGGGGAAACATGTATTAGAACTTGGCCCCGGATCAGATCTTGGCAGCGGGCTTACAATACTTTCACAGGGAGCACAAAGTTATAGTGCAATTGATGTGAATAATCTGATAGAAAGCGTGCCCATGCAATTTTATGAGTGTTTGTTCGACAGGTTACAAAAGGATAACCCCGATCTTGATGTGAATGTATTGAAGAACGAGCTGCTGGCGCAGCGGCAAGGGGTGTCAGATCGACTGAAGTTTCACTGTAGACCGGATTTCGGTATCCTTGATGCAGTGGGGGAGGGCAAGATAGATATTGTGTTTAGTCAAGCCGCATTTGAACATTTTGACGATG
>DATBQC010000568.1:0-22798 GCA_036561065.1 Methylobacter sp.
TCATCATCGTTAATAAATCCACGTGCCGAGGAAGCGGCATAGAAGACATCATTATCGAAAGTCGGTTCTTCGCCATCAGGAGGAGGATTTTCTCCGGGTTCCACGCCAAGAAAAGCGGCATCAAATCTGGAGAAATTTGGCTTCGTCCCGGTTGTAGAGAGCCAATGAACTCCATTGATTGGTTGATTTGACGGGGACTTAATTATTTCGTCCATGAGATCAAGCAAGCGTCGTTGTTGATCTTGAGACATGTATATACGAATCCCAAATTCAATTTCGAGCTTCGTGAAGGAGCAGTCATCAATAACAGGAGGAGCGAGACGTTTTTCGAGTTCTTCCATTTAGGAAAATTTACATATAGAATTTCCTTGATAGGTGAATTATGATCCGGGGATAAGTTCAGTTATTATATATCAAATGAATTAGAATTTCCTCAAATGATATTTGCCTGATCATGGCATTACCAGCCCATCCAGCTATTAGATGACTGGAGCAGCGAGAGATAATATTAGTGATTGGGCTATCTTTAGTATCTGATTCCCAGGAAATTAAATAGAAACTAGTGGTGATTCCATTACACAGCAAGCCATTATTTGTGTGTGACATGCATATATGAAAATAATCTGGTAATAGATTAAAATCAATCGTAGAGATCATGTTATAAAAGATGATGTTGATATGGTTATGAATTCATAATCGACAAGATCAAGATTTCATCATATGAAACCTGCCGGAGAAGATCCGATTTTTCTTCAAATAATTGAGAAAAAGTACTTTCCTCTGAAATAGGATGATGTTCACAACGCCCGTAAAAATATTTCGAATCATCATAATATTCAAGCCAAAATGTGACGGATGGACGGTTACATCTAAAATACTCCATATATAACGACCCTGCACCGTCAGATGCAATTTGACGACCGCAAGTATCAATATGGCGGAGATGAAATATCGCTATGTTCATGAAATCATGATGGAGAAGATTATGGCTTCATCCCGAGAAATTTCCCGCCACATAATTCCATCCTCTGCTTCAGAATGGAATCGGCAATACCCGAAAACGTAGCAGATGTTGTGCGGCTGGAGGCTTTCTATAGCACGACCGGTATAAGCATCTTCAAAGCCAGTTCTATTCATTGATGACGCAAATATACTGGAATTAAAGCATAGCGTGAAGCCTGGATTATAGGGTTCCCGATGGTGGAAGAATTTATCTGGAGGGAGATCGCATATAACCCCCGTATGATCTACCGCGAAGCAGCGCTCAAGTGGGTCGATTAAATCGGGCTCGTTCATGCCAAATGATTTATATTAAATGAGTTGAGAGAACGAGCGCTTTATCGGCGGAAATCTCAAGAATTTTCTCATGAGGCGGTACTGGATCGTTGGCAAGGATTTCCGCATGTTCATGACAACGATAATATATTAACCTCAACCGGAAATCCAGAGGTTCATCAGTAATAGGGTCGACATCATTACATGTATAGATGGCGAAAAATCTGGTCGGTTTTTTACCACAAACACATTCCTCGGAAGAGCCCGGCGACCAGGCTCGAATCATATGATTGTCAATGATATTAATGATCAGCATTAATGCTGGCGAAAAATGATGTTGTCCGTTAAAAAGACGTGATTGGTGATGGCGGGGAGATCCTGGAAAAGATCTCGATATGGGAGACCAAGACTGCTCCAAAGAAAACAAATATCGTCGACAGAGACGATTATATTGAGATCTTCGAAGAACATTTTAACTTCTACCAAAATGGCTGTTGTGGTCGCGCCCGCGCTGATGTAATGGGATAGGGTCTCCTCCAATAATTGAAGAAGGCGACTGCGTTCATCGGCCGTCATATCGGAATATTGGAGAGGATTGATGTCCGTCATAGACCATAGACCATAGAAAAATACAGAACAAAGAGAAAATTAATGATTACTGGTACATGATGAAAATGATGAGGGCCTGCTCATAAGTAATATCCTTCCAAAGGATCGGATGGGGCTCTATATGTATATGTTGTGGACAATGTCCGATGAAGATTTTTGGTACGACAACGCCGATTGGACAGAAGAATTTTGCGGCAGGTTTGCCGCAAACGCCTAATGTGACTTCCCTATAAGTGCACGGGAGATCGAGATTTTTTTGATTACGGTCTAAGGGACCACTTATATCCACTTGGACCTGAATTTATTGAGCCATGATGGAGAGAATGAGAGCGCGTTCGTAAGAAATGAATATCCAAATGTCGTCAGGGTCGAGCTGAGGGGTGTGGGCGGGACAATAGTTGACCATGGAAAGTTGGGGATCCTTTTCGAACTTCCCGTGGAGTGGAAATGAACGGTAGAGAAAAGCAGAGGAAGGTTGATCACAACAGCCATTGAATATGCAAGGAAAATCGGGGTGGGAGTCAATGGACGAGTTCATTATGGACCTGCTGGTTGGACCTGCTGGTTGGACCTGCTGGAATGGATGATGATGAAGGGGCAAGGGGTGTGGTGATGAGATCAAAACCGCAGGGCGGAATGATGCCCCTGGATATTCCGCCTAACTCCAAGAAAATATTTCATGGCGATCCATTTTTAACAAGTTTGCAAAATTCCAGTCTCATTTAAATCATATTGATTGATTCAGAATTTCAATGAGGGATGGGGTTTCCCTTCTCCATTTTATTTAGATGGACATACTGATCGTAGGAATGAGAACCTAAAATGAAGCCGGTTAGGAAAGAACCGGAAGCAACAAAGAGAACAACGATGATGGTTACAACGAAATTATTAGGGACGATGGAATTTCGACGGCGACATTGAGCACACCGATACTCCGGCCGGCAACCGCCACAAAAGAGTGGAACATCGAGCGTCTTCATGTCAGTCCAAGAATATACGTTGAGAGTCGGGCTGTTTACTCAATTGCCCATTATGCAGAAAAGCCGGGACTTTTTTTGGACAGGGTAAACGCGGGAAACGCGGTATATGGCATATCTCGCTGGACTCCCTGGCATATATCTCGCATACCACGTATATCTCGCATACCACGTAAACTAAACTAAACTAAACCTCATAACTGTTCAATTCAATCCAGTCTCCTTGCCTATTCCTGCCTCCTCCTTGCCCCGTCGAGCGCCTCTCTGACGCCGACACCTAAAAGTAGCCATTCATACTAATTAGTACCTCCTCGGTCAAAGGAGATAGTTGGACGACATATCAAGGATCATTGCTTTGATGGGCTGATTAGCCCCCGTTCCTTTGGACGTATTCCAAGGAACCATGCATTTTATTTTGGACTTTCCTTCTAAACCCCGTCCAGACCCCGTCCAGATTCATTCTAAACCCCGCGCATTCCCCGCACAAACCCATTCTAAACCCCGTCCAGATTCTTTCTAAACCCATTCTAAACCCATTCTAAACCCCGCACATTCTGAATTTTCATTTAATGGATCCCCTCCCTTAATAATTATCTCTTTGGAAGCCCTTTTTCAGGAATAAGGCTTCTTCGAAGGAGCGTCTTTAGAAGAAAATTAATTTTTTCAAGATAGCGTCTTTTTCAAGATAGCATCACTTTTAGAATTTGGAATTTCTCTTCCGAAACTTCAGCAGCCCAAGGCGTTATAGAAGAATCTACACGATGATTGGCGCATCTCGCGTGGATACTAATGATTTCATCTCTTAAATAGGCCGCATAAAACAACGTTGCTCTTCGGTCGCAAGCGGAGCCGCTATATAGCTTCTTAAAACTGCAACGAACTATCACGGACGTTCGTTGCGGAGATGGAGCGTCCGGCCGAAGTGTTGATTCCAAGTTTCCGGCTGTTGCCGCGTGAGAACCCAATTCACTGGAATGGGGGGCCGGAGGTTCATGGGGATAATGCCGCAGTCTCCGTCGGTGCACACCGAGATAGTCCCAAAGTCCGAACCCAAGTATTTCCGGAAGTCCCGGAAGAATTCGTCGAAGATAGTACCACCACGACCGACAATCTTTGTCCGCTTGAGGTCCCGAACATTTCTCACGTGAGTTGCCGAATTCCACTTCACCGTGGCGTCGCAAGGCACGATAATGCCTTCTGTCCCCTGTGCCGCCAAAATTTGAAGCTGGGAAATTCCAAAAGCGATGTCTTCATCCCCCATTGAGCCGGAAGTGTCGATGAGAGCGAGCCAACGCAGCGTGGTTGTGACGCGATGCGGCAAATACTGCTTCGGGGTAGCTGATATCCAGCGCCGCCGAACTCGCTTATAATCGTTCCTCGCGCCGTCTTCCCGGCTCTTGTTGAGACAATCTGACATCATGATGTCAGTGAACTTCAAAACGGGTTTCGAAAGTCTTCCCAAGGCGTCTTCGACCTCCGAAGGCACGCTCCCTCGGGAAATCGACCGAGCGCGGGCCGCGGCGCGCATGAGATCCGTCTGAATCTTCGACTTCGTCGCTTTTGACGGAATATGGACGTCCGTGCTTCCTGGAAAATCATCGGCCATTCCCCAGCTTCCATTTTGTCCGGGGGGTGCCCCACAGTGGTCACAGCATCCCCCTTCGTGAACGCATTTCGGACGGTCCGGGCAGGGCTTTCCAGGCTTTGGCTTTCGGGTCTTCGGATCCAGCGACAGCGCCGAGCACTTCGGGCACTTCCTCGGCGAGGAATCCCAGTGCTTCATGATCTCGGCATAAATACTTTCCGGAGACCTTCCGTAAGTGCTTTCGTCGAGCCAAACTCGGGGCTTTTTGTCCATTTCATAGCCCCCGTCGATGAAGTCCAGAAATTCTTTCAAGGTGATGGGCGTCCCGAGGTTTCGACCCCAGAGCGAATTCACGGAATTCACGGCATTCGAGTTGTGTTTCTTTCGGAACACCACTATGATGGTGTTGACAACATAGTCAACAGCCACCGCACGAATTATTGGATGCGCATGCTGGAGCCGCTCTGAATGGAACAATGCGTCATGCATTGCTTCATGGGCCAGTACGAACGTCCCTTCGTTGAGGTCGAGTTTTTCTAGGAAGTCCGGATTCCAGTAATAACTGATGCCATCAGTCGCCGCCGTCGTGAACGTCGGTTCCTTGGTGTGAATATCTTTCCGATGTCCCGGCATGTCGTCTGCCAAATAATGCTGCTTTGGAGCCGTAAGCGAGAACAGGAAAGGATCGCCGCCGTTTTCCGGCTTCTTAACCATTCGGGTCATCATCGACGACAGCTTTTCTTGCAAAGCCGCCAAACGCTTGCCGTCAACCAACCCGTTCGGATCCTTCAACCTCGAAGCCACCATGTTCGTCTTCCTCCACGTTCAGGTATAACTTGCACCTCCCGATTTCCCTACATCCGGAGATCTATTAAAAAACCTGTTCCCGGGGACGACGCTCATATTAGGGAGGTTGACGCGGCGTCGTCCCCGGGAACAGGAGAAGTTTCAGGGGTTTTTGTCCGCCGCGCGGATCTTCCGATAAACGTCGACGAAGCCCTTTACCTCCACGAGGCCAAAAACGTCGATGACTTTATGATCGAGCGTCGACTTGAGGGCCGAAACGCAGATTTCACTCGGCAGCGTGTTCAAGAGCTTTGACACTCGGAAAGTAACTTCCTGTACTGCCTTCTTCTTCTCCCGACCTTTGACTTCCGACTCCGGCATGCGAGAAGCACGCATGATGCCATCGACCGCCCCGATGGCAAACACCATCGTCTGGCCGAGATCAAGATTCCTCATATCCAACGTCATGTCCCCCTTTTGCACCAAGTTCTTGATGTGGGGCGCTAGCTCCCGATAATACTCGAGCCAGACCTTGAAAGACGAAGCTCCAGTTTGGCCAACTCGCCCGGCAACGAGCATCGTCTGGAAATCGACATCGGCGCTCTCCGCCGAATCGAGGTCGAACGCCGCTTGAGTCCAGCTCCGCGGCGAACGACTGCAGTAGGCGGTCTCGTCGCCCTCGGCCTCCTTCATCAGGAGCTGCTCGGTGTTGTCGCCGAGAAATCCGACCACCAGCGGGTTTACGGCGTGGATGGTTGCCCAATCGCGCCAAGCGTCGTAAGAATGCGTGACCTTGAAGAGAGCGCACCGGTTGGTGAGTGCGTGGGAAAGCGGGCGCGAAAAAGCATGCTCGTCGGGCAAATTCCCGGTCGCCACCACCGCCTGAATATCGAACTTCGTTCCGTTGACGGAGCGGAACTGAAAAAGCTCGAGCATCGGGTTCTGCAGTTCTTCCCGGGCCTTATCGAGTTCGTCGACGATAAGCACCTTCTTCTTCGCCGAAATTCCGGCGCGGGGCAAAAACCTCGGGGGCGCATACTCCGAGAAGCGGAACGCCTTGCCGTTAATAACTTCCTCGACAATGTTCGGCAGTCCGTTGATATCAGGCGCCTCCAGCACCGACAAGTTGAGATAGCAGTATTCGAACACTTCCTCTTCCGCAGACTGGAATGCGATGTCGGTCTTGCCGATGCCGGCAGGTCCAAGCATGATGCAGTTCTTGCCATTCCTGATATAGAAGCGGGTAAGTTGCTTGAGCTGGGCCTGATCGAGTTCCTGAACACCTGATAGCATTGGTTATTTATTCCTTCTTATTATTGGGCAGTCAACCTTCGGGATCTGTTATTCTCGGGCTTGCCCGATCTACGCGATCTACGCGATGAGGCAATTTTCCAAGCTTTCGCGCTTGTCTTGCAAGGAGTCTCAAAAGAGAGTTCTTTACAAATTTCCTGACTGAAGTCACCGCGCGCTCCCCTGGAGCGGATCGCCAGGCAAGCACACATTGTTCAACGAGATGCTTCGATACGGGATCTTGACGGACTTCTTGCCAGAATCTTTCCTCCGCTCTATGGAATCCTGATGCTTCCCATATAGCATATCCGACGTCATCCTCCCTCAGGGATCTTAGTGATATATGCCATATATCTTTCGAAAGAGCTTTTTCAATAATATTAGGATAGCGAGAAAGCCACCAAACCAAAAGAGCGGTCATAACGGCTTCCGGGCCAGTCAAGCTTTTGGAAGAAAGATCTCGCACAAAGAGACGCTACTTATTGTGGATGCTTGCCACGATAAGTTTCCTCGTGATGAGGGTTATTTCCTCTTCTTCAATGCCGTTAGCAAGGGAATCGGAAATCGCTTCTGATAAATTATAACGAATTTCATTCATACTTCGTGAAGAAGCCGTAGCAAAGAGCAATTCCCTCTCTTTGCGTCCATATTCACATGAAACGTGAGATTTTATAACCTCAGCAATGGCTTTCTTCATCCGCGCGAGTTCTATATCAGTCACCACGTCGCACAAATGAAGTATGGACGCGCAAATTCGAAGTTCTTGACCGGAAATGTTTGAAACTATCGATGCAAAAGCGTTAGCGTCGCTCGGGAAGACAGTCACCGTCCTCCTTCCGGATCCTTTTTCCCAATCTTTCCGGCAAAATTTGACTTTATAAAGTATTTTATGGCGCCGAATCCTTCCGTCTTTATAAGTTTCAACGATAGCACGCGCCGATCTGGGAATAGCATTGATATAAAATTCTATCCCATCGGCAAACTCATTTTTATTAAGAGATACTCTACTTATGTCTATTGCACTTTTGCATTGGAAAGACTCCAGGGCCTTCAGGATCTCCTGTCGCCGCTCAGTCATATGTTTATTTTGTCCTATTTATTTTGTCCTATTTAATCCTATTTAATCCTTGTTATATCTTGATATTCCACATTCATCTATTTTATTAGAAATAGCCCTCATTAAAATTTCTCCCTCCCGGAGAGCATCTTCGTCATTCTCGTCCTGATTGAGCTTCACGCGAATAGCAGAAAGGGGCTTATAAAGATCAACTATCGAATTGAACTTCTCAGGAAAAGAATTTTGGAGATCATGAAGAAAGTCCATTGGAAAATCGAAAAGTTCGTCTTTGAGACGATAAAATCGTGCTCGAGCGCTATCCCCTTGCCGGAGTTCTGGATTTGATGGAGCGGGCCTTGAGCCTAATTCTTTCGACACGTTTGCCTCCGCGTCACTTGACGCTTATGCTCAGACATTACGCTAGGCGAAGTTTTCTGTGTCGCACAGAAGCTCCGTAGATAAGAACAGCAGAAATGCGTCTTCTTTTGTTGTAATTTATCCACGAAGGTTGGAACTTCCCTCCAGGATCACGGTCCCCTGTTGCAGGACCTATCTCTCTTGGAGTATCGCCGTCCAAGACGGGGCGAATATCTATGTCGTACGCCTCGTCGGACCATCCGTATTAGGTTTTGAGTATTCTTGTTCTTGTAAGCAGGGGCCGTCATGCCTGCATGTTCTCTATTCAATGGGTAATCATTGTGGATGGATCTACGGTGATGGACCAGAAGATACTAATGACCCCCACAAATGTCCAAGATGCGGAGGATTAACCGACCGCACCACGTACGTGCCGTGATTCAGACTGTACGGATGGTCGGAGGTCGACGACAAAATGAGCACCAAATACGTGACTCGAGAAGAGCAAAAAACGAAGACCGAACTCGCCGAAGCAAAAACTGAAGCGTGGAACTCTTTGCTTGAAAAAGCTGATTTGAGCGATGTCATGGGAATGCTCGCGGATGATCTTCAAGTTCGCTATGATAATGCGGAGGAGAAGGACATAGCTTCTGCTAAGATAATTCACGAAGCCCAGGATCTCTTGAAACAAGCACGAGGTCTGTTGCGTTTGGTCGAGCTGTGAATTATCTTTTCAGGGGTCACATTTTTGTTCAAACAGATCGCCCGAACAAGCATGATATAATCATTTCTGTAAAATGCCATCGTTGCTCTTTATGTGTTGCCTGGAATATCCCTGCCAAAAGGGCAATTTTTATTTGTGATAACATACTGACATGTGACGAGATCTTAATTCAGACAATAATGAGTCAGTAGATCTAAGGCACCAAGCATTATATCGGTGCGGAGGTTGACAATATGGCAATTCTTTCATCATGTGCGAACGATCTGCGGGAAGACTTTGTTCGTTCGGCAGCGGCACTCGGTCGTGAGCGCAATGCGGTTTTTCTCGAAGCTTGGATTAATATGCTGCGAGACAATTTTTACCTCGCAGATAATCGCATCGAAGAATCAGAGATCCGTAATCTAGTGATGGATCTCCTGGAGAGGCCTAAGCCAATCTATAAACTGATCGACACCGTGACCGAGGCCATCCGGGAATATGATCGGTCGAATGACCATTTGAAGCATGGACCTGGATCCGACTGCATCCGCTGCGCGCTCGAAACCGTCATCGACAACACGTTCGCCGGGATGCCCATTCGAAAGACGAGATAATGGAAGAAGAACTTCGCAAGATGGACACACGCTGCCAATCTTGCGGACCGACTCTTCCCGGGGCAAACTTCCAAGGATTCTAATTTCTGAAGTTATGTCATCATGAACCAAGATCTTTTATATGATGTCACCATCGTAGAGTGCACCACTCGCACCGTAAAGTTGCGAGTCCAAGCACCGAATTACGATGAAGCAGTCCGCCTCGCACAATATGAAGCCAATAATGGCAGTATAAAGGGTGAGGAGACTACAGAAATTAAGGCCAAAGCGCAGTGCATGGGCCCAGCAAAGAACCTTCAACAATCAACCACAACAAGTAACGACAAGCTATAGGAATAATAAATAAAATGAATCAGTATGCTCGCAGGAGTTCGTTCCAGAATCCGAATCAGGGCCAGGGCCAGGGCCAGGGCCGTAACTTTCGCCAGAATAAGGATGATCAGTTCGTTCTGATCGGCAGTATCGCCCCGTCCAAGAGCGGAGGAGAGGTCATCTGCTTCAAGCTGGAGCTCGGCTTCATCGCCCTCACTTTCATCGTCACCGTCCCTTCGGAGGGAACTTCACAGGCCCCGGTCTACGTGAAGGTCAGTGATATCCACCCGATGCTCCCACGCCGCTGGTTCGATAGGAATTACCAGCCGAATCAGCAGAACGACGAGACGCAGGAAACCGGGGAAGAGGACACCGAGCCGGATACCAGCACAAACGGTTGACCGTGCCGCAAATCGTTGACCTCCTCTCGTACTAATCGGAGGAGGTCAACGATTATGGCAAATTTTGTGGAAGTGCCGGCAACGGCTATCGAGTCTCATCTCTCCGGCAAGCAGTTCGTCCGCACTGTTCAATATCAGGAAGTCGTCTACATTCGAGCGGCTCAGCGCAATCCGGACGTCAAGCTGAAAGTCTATACGTCCATCCGTAACGGACAACAGACGGTGCGACGATCGGGTAAGGACGCTGTTCGCGTTTGTGTCGTGTTTGATAATGGCCGGCGTTCTTTCGGCATTGGAAAGTTTCCGTCCATTCCGCGCGTTCATTCCGTCGAATCCGTCCTCCGGCGTGTTGACGAGCGGATTCGAGCAGCCAAGATCCGCGCTCTAGAGTGGATTCAGGAACAGGAAAAGAAGCAGGCGGGAACCGGTTTCGTCCGACCGGCCCCCGTTCCTGGCACTGACGATTTCAACGCTCAATGGGTAGCTCATAAGAATGAGTTCGCCCGTATGGAAGCCGAGGTAGAGTCCCGCGCCTTCATGAACGATCCCGATATGCGGGATTTCCGGGCCCGTGAAGACAATGATCGTCACGACGAGATAGAAGCGGAGCGACGTGCGAATTGCGACGAACCGCCACACGGCGTCAATGAAAAGGACAATGTTTGTCCGCGCTGCAAAACGGTGATGTGTCCCGACGGTTGCTGCTGCGCCTGCTGAAAGTCGGTGAGTTCACGACGTATAACAGAATTGGAGGAAACATTAATGTTATACGTCGTGAACTCGCGCCATTATATGAATTGGACAACCGATAAAGACGGGGAGGAAATTAATGTCGAAAATGACGAGACGCACTACCTTATGGTAGGATGTTACACATCTCTCAATTCAACGGCTCGTGCTATCGCAGAGTTCTCGAATAACTTCAAGCCGGACGAAGACGAGATGGAAGGTCCTCTCGAAGGATTTAACGTCTCGGTCACCGAACTCGACGGGAAGATCGGTGACGGCTTCCACCTGACTGACATCGGCGTGTGCGATGATGAACTAAAGATTTACGAGGAGCTCGATGTGGCACAATTCGAATACCTCGAAAGACTTCGGAACGCCAAGAAGATCTCCAGGGCTTAGAGTCGATACGCTGTCCCTATAGCTCAGTTAGAGCAAGACTTTTCTAAAGTCAAGGTTGCAGGTTCGAATCCTGCCAGGGATGCCGGGAGTGATGTCGTCCGCTGCTGACGGAGCGGGAGTGAACCCGCGGATGGAGCAAAAACTATCCATCCCTTCTAAACACTGAATGGAGCACGACGGGCAGTGGGTGGGGGTGGGGAAACCGCCACGCCGTGCTCCATATGGGTGAATGAGGGAGGGAGTATTTTCTACAGACCGAGAGCCCCAAAGGTGGAAATAACAGCATTGGCTCGATATAAGACAGCGGAGGTTGACGCAAATGATATTCATCGTTACGACAAATAACTATATGGACTGGAGCGGTCCTTCACGCGAAGACGTCGAATCTGGCAAAAAGGAAGCCGATTACGAGATTCATTCGGAATATACGCTCAATCAGTTTATTGGAGTATATACTTCCCCAATCGCCACCGCCAAGGCGGTCTCTTTGTTCATGAATGTCTACATTCCAGACGAAGATGAACAAGAAGGACCTGTCTCGTCAATCCAGGTTTCGACTTGCGAGATCGACGATGATATGTTGAAAGGTGAATTACTCGTCGATCTCGAACAATGTGATGACGAGGATGAGATTTACGAAATGATTTCCGAAGCTCTCGTTCTTCGAGAGAAGCGTCACACCGCGGTGAGATCCAAGACAGTCAACGACTAGTCACCGTGAGAGAAGCGAGCACGGCAAGAGGCGGGGTGGGGGTGCGACCATCCTGCCGTGCTCTATGTCTAATCTACAATAGCGAAAGTCTGGCGATCTAATATTTAACGATCAACGGAGGCTGACAATATGAACAAGAACACTGCATCGATTCGAGAGCTGAAGGAAGGCGAAGTCACATTCTTTCTCACGATCGAAAGCGAAGAAGTGCCGGTCGATGGGCATTTTGACTCCGACGAGCCCGAAAAAGACCGGAAGTTTGAGCGAGAAATCAAACAACGCCTCGCCCGTCATGATTATTGGGCCTGGTGCACCGTAAAAATCACTGCTTGCTGGGAAGATATATCCGAATCGGATTGCCTTGGCTGTTGCTCTTATGAATCCGAAGATGACTTCAAGAAAGATAACTACTATGAAGACATGAAAGCCACGGCTCTTTCAGGACTCAACAAGAAAATTCAGGAGCGATTTCATCAAATTCGAGAGCTTGTTGAAGTAGAATGAGGGGCCCGAAAGTCACCTTTAGAAGATATCATAAACCATTCGATCAAATATGGTCTAATGAAGTAGCACTTTCATCGTTTTATTCGCTTGAAACAGACTTTGTCACTTGGAAAAGGCGTGGTTATTCTCCTTTCCGGGTCCTAAAGAGGAAGCGCGTCCATATTGAGAAAATGGAGAGGGAATACGAAAGGTTCTATCGAGAACCTCTCCAAGCAGGTCGTCGTTTGCACTTTATCGTCGTTCGAAAACCAATGATCACTGGAAACGACGAAATTTATCTGTATTTTTTCAAATTACAAAGTGAGATCGGTCTTATTGAGAAGAAGGCCCTAGTATCTTCAATCATGGCGGAATAACTCATGAAGCCGGATTATGTCTTCTGTAAATACATCGTTAAAGATGTAAATTTGTGGAGAATTATTGATATAAATCTATCATTTTATCAAATGACTTTCAGTTTACAACAATGGTTCCGTATGCGCATGTCTATTCGCCGCGCACTCCGGCATTTTTGTACTCATGAAACTTTCGATAGAATGGAATATTGTTATGAAGAAAAATATAGGTCTCCTCCCATAAAAGGGCAGCGTATCCATTATGTCACTTTGGAAAATGGTAAGATGCCAAACCCGGATGTTTTGATTTGTTTCTTTGGGAACCGAAGGGAAATTGTCAACATCGAAAAGCGATCGTTAATTAATAAGATCATGTCAGCGTAAGTCCGCTCAGGTTCCATATAAGCATGGGCGGAGGTTGACTAAATGAGCAAACCGAACGGCATTCCGGATGATGATCGAGATAGAGACGAAGTCGCGCGGTCAGTGCGTTCGGTGAAGAAGGCCGATCCGGAGCTGACAGTTGTCGAGAAAATGCGGCTCATCGTTCGAGATCGGCAGGCCAATCGTGTAAACGGCCTTCTTGTCGATCTCTTCACCGCCTCGGTCATCACGCAGGTTTATGATGCTGCGAATGATGAGAATAAGAAGAAGCTGGATGCGATGCCGATTCGCAAGCTCGCTCTTGTCTGCTATCGGGTTGCCAACATAGTCCGGGAGAAGTGTTGATGGATAACGTCTTGTACACCACTGAAAATGGTTACCCTCCTGAAGATGGCCTTATATATCGCATCATCAAGATGTCGATAGAACACGAAGATTGCATCGTCGAAGTCAAGAACATCGACGCTGAAGACGGATTCCCGGGCTCCGATTGGAAGGCCGTCGAAAACGATGGAACTTGCGCCGAAATCTACAGCGCGCTTTCATTGAAGTCCAGAGTGAATATAATAAATTCGCCTTGAGACTCGGCCAACTCGCGGCAGAGATAGGACTGATGCCAAAGAATAAACTTCAGAAAGGACTCTAGGCACGTCACCTCCAATGATCAAAACCTAGGGTTCTTTCTGTGGGCCCTATCCTGAACTCGGCTGTCGTTGACCTCCAAGCCTCGCCGCCGATAGTAGGGATAGGGCCCACACCTATCTAGGATAGGTCATTGTAATATAGTGGATGGCTGACTCAAATATATATGAAATATCTTTTGAAGAATCTCCTATAGAAATTAAGAGAAGAGTTCCGAGGATTTATCCTCGGACTCGTCGAGTCCGGAGCCTCCTCGTTTTCCCTGCTTGGGTCATCGCGAGCCAAACAAGGACGTCTCACCTCCATCTAGCGAATCCGATAGCCGCATATGAATGCGACGGAGAAGGAGCGGAAGGACTGCAGCAAGGATTCGCTTATTATTTCATGTTTGATGTTCCGCTTGAAGTTGTTCAATCATCATGGAAGCTGGAACAGACAGATGAACCTCATGTCGCTTATCAAATGATATGGAATCCGGACTTTGACGGCTACCATGAAAAAGGCCGCATCGTTCTCCCGAGAGGCAAGAAAGGGAAGGAGAAAGAACGGCACCGTTGGGATTTGCATAATTATAATAACCCCGGAGCGGGGCTAAAGAGCGCCGTCCGATGCTCTGATGATGAGATTCACGAGTTTGCTGCACGCGAAGAAAAGAATATCTCTACTCTTTATATGAAAGATACAGGTTTGCCCCACGGAAAAAGATTCCCGTGGGGCTTCATGTCCGCCGTCGTTGCTGGACGGAGATTAGTTTAGCGTTTCGTCTCGTTCTCTGTCCGCTCGAGATCTGCTTTTTGCATCATGATGGTGTGATGTGCAGCCATCTTCCCGTGAAGCTCACGAAAGATACGCAGGCGGCATTCGGCATCCATTCTGGCCGAAGCCTCATCGGTGTGAATAATATGGTTTTCGTCCTCTACTTCACGTAGAGATCTTCCAACTTGCGTTCCTCGCATATAATTCATGAATTCTGAAAAAGAATTCATGTGCATACAAATATCGGAAAGGCCCGATTTCGGACCCGGATTTCGTACTACCCAGAAATTTGTGAGAATCATATTATATCAACCTCCGATCTAATATATAGATCGACGGATCCTATCTACGGGGTTAGCTGTTCATAATTTCTGAAACGAGTACTTCAGAAGCCAATGCCACAACATCAACACCAGCTTGTGAAAGAGATATGAGCTCTTTCTTTACTTCATTTTTCCTACGAAGTAATTCAGCATCAAAGACGGCGACCAACGTCTTCTTGACGTTCAGCGCGTCAGCTTGTGTGACTCGTCCTTGTTTTTTCAATAAACACGAAAGTCTGTGAGAGTTAGATCGACCTCGGTTCGTAAGGAGAACCATCCCAAGCGGACTGCCCATCTCGTGGGATTCCCTTAGGGTAAGGACGCCATATTTAAATCCAACACCAATTGACTCAACAGGCGGCAGGACAGCACAAGAAATACCGTCCCTCCGCACTTCGAATCGG
Organism: Methylobacter sp.; assembly: GCA_036561065.1. Classification (GTDB taxonomy): domain Bacteria; phylum Pseudomonadota; class Gammaproteobacteria; order Methylococcales; family Methylomonadaceae; genus Methylobacter_A. Next base: position 15,155 of record DATBQC010000568.1, read on the forward strand.
ACTCGCCTTCCATCATCAAGGATAACAAGGCCGATTCTTTTATCATTACGGACAATGCGAAGTAGGAAGATCTTTCCCGCCGGCAAATCGTCGGTAGAATCGATCTCCCTGACTTCTTCAGCTGCCATCACTCAAATCTTGACTAAGGGTCCCTGGTGAGGCAGGCCGACAAATCGGGATGAACAGAGACATCGTAAGAAATAGTGGCGGACTGCCGCTTCACGGAGACCCGGTAATTTCCGGGCGTTATTCCTTCTACTTTTACCAAAGAGCGGCGGGCTCCTTTTGACATCCCCTTGCCTTGCTCCTCGGCGAGCTTCTCAACAGCAGCTAGATTGATGCGAATAGCGCGTTGTATCATGCGCTGCTCCTCCTCTACTGCGTGGGTCGCGTCATCTTTCTTGAATTTTTTAAGAATTTCTTGATAGAGGTTATATTCCGTCCTCATCCCGTCTGCTTTCAACGAATAAACGACGTTGGACATCGGAGAAGTAGACCGGGCGGCCCAAGGACCATATCCCGGAAGAAGTGCACTATCACCGAGAAGATCTCTTTTGATTCGAGAAGATCTATCATGAATCATTTCGAGAATCTTGGCTCGTGTCTCTTCGTCGTTTTCAAAAATGAACAATCCTGCGATTTTCATACAGAAATTCAGGATGTATCCATATCGAATTGCTTCTTCTCCTTGCCACTCTATAGCATGGATAACTCCTCTTTGCTCGATATCCTCCTTGAACTTATTTATAATTTCTTCTGCGTTGTGAATCGTATCCTGGAGGATTTCCAAGACTTGCAGAGTCGCCGTCTCATACGTCTTAATTGATTCCATACAGTCAACCTCCGCCCTTATATACGAATGGGTCGAAGCTATTTCCGACCCGGATTGAATCAGATATTGAAAATTTGCTGGAAATAGCCTACGATGTATGAAGCTCGCTTGGTCTTCTCCTCGAGGAGAAGACCTTGATGGACTTTCTCCGGCTCAACCGTCTTCTTTGCGAAAAGTTTCCAACTGCTCTGAACACTTTTCGCAAAGAAGATCATAAACCTCTTCCGAGGTTATGGCGTTGGTTATCGCCTCCAGAACCGCTGCAGTGTTCTTTTCCATGTCGTGACCTCCATGTGTTAGTACTAACACATGGAGGTCACTTACAGATTAGAGCGGAGTTCGTTTACCGGTCTGGATGTCTTCAATAGCATCGGCTTTAGTGATACCTGGACCCACGCAATCACCCGGGTTCACGTGTGCGACCAATCGAGTCAATGGCTTTGCACTCTTGTCAGCATCGAGCCGTGCCATCGAACGAGAGTACCTTCGCTCCATCCAGTCTTCCGGTAGATTCCCCTCTACATCAAGGTGCTCGTCGATATAGCTCGCAGAAATGGCTCCATAGTTGACTGCTTTGTCGAGGGATTCGAACGATGGGAGCTTCGAATTGAAGAACCATTTCACGAATGTCCTGAACTGATCAGGCGAGCGGACTTCGATGACATCCTCCACCGCAGCGAACCGGATATAGGCATGAGTCATGGTCGGCGACATCACAAGGATCACAAGGTGACCAGGCTTTTTCGGGAGGGGATTGCCTAGACCATCATCGTTCGCTCGTCCGAGCACCCGTCCGTACGTCTCAGTGTATGACTCATCTTGATGATGAGTTTTGAAGCAGATGACGTCGCCTTCCGCGACGGTTGACTTGGCATAACCGAAGTAGCTCGCGTTGGGACACCAGATCGGCTTCTTGATCTTCGAAATCTTCGGCATCGTCGTGACCTCCGTGTGGTTTTTACGTAAAAACCACACGGAGTTACGCAGACTCAGGATGGGATGGTCGTCGAGTCGATGATTGCGAACCAGTGAGATCCGGAAATCTGACTATAATGTGCCGTCACAAGCGCGAGCCCATCTTTCCAGACTCGAACTTCAAAATTGATCCTATAATCCGGTATGAGGAGCATATTCTTGCTTACCGTCTTAATGGCGAGCTCGGTCGGCTTCACGTCAAAGGAGCGACATTCCTTTGACGTGAAGCCGACAAAGGAAGAAATGGTCGCTCTTCCCTTCCTTCTCTTGTGATAGGGATCGTCTATCAAAAAGACGTGTGCATCGTGCGATTTATACTTGGAAAGATCTTCTATCTTCGTCGCCGATTCGAACAACTCGTCGAAAGAATCCACTGCGGGCAACAAGATTCGCTTGTGCATATGAGGCAGCAAATCATCCTTCAGAGCCTTGATCACGGTATCCATCTTAACCTCCACCTCTTATATTAATTCAGCGCACAGATTTACTGTAAGAGCGAATGCTATCACTATGCTTGGACGTCCATCAACCTCGCTCGAGAAGCCGCCGTTTTCCGGCTTCCCGCCAGTACTCGGCGAGCTTTCCATCGGGCTCATGAAGGTCATCATGCTTCACATGTGGATCGCACACTTCCAGCCGGTAGACGAGCTGCTCGTCGGTCATGTCCATCGGCGCCGGAATATATCCTATTTGCGCGATCCCATCATGGACTTGGATGCGCCGGCATCCTTGCTTTACCAGCATTCTCTGAAATCGTATATCCTCTTCATCGGGGTCTCGGCAGTCTTCACGCGAGACGAATCCGAGTTCAGGATGTCCGACCTCGAGATCAGAAAAAAGAAGAACGTATCTATTAGATTTCATATATCGTGACCTCCGAGCTTAATTATGGAGGAGGTAATTCCAATCTACGGAAGTTATGTGATGGATATCATTCATCCATCACAGACGCAATAGCTTGCAACCGGCATTCTTTAATACCAGCCTCTTTCCAGTCCTTTCCAGGAATCTTGCCGATCGCATCGCTCCAAAGTTGCGCACCGCATTTCTTACAACGATAGAGCCTCTTTGAAGGAAGCTGCCCGTTTTTATAACGAAAGTTCCTTGCAAAGTATGAACTTGGAGTAGCAGCCTTAGAATCGACAAGCTCCCAGCAGTGCTTCTCACCCTTTTCGCGGGTTTCTAAAATTAGATCCGAGCTTGTTTCTTCTTGAGACATTTCGGGCATTTGCAAATTCGCCGTCTTAAATGATTCTCAAAGATTTCATCTAGGGCCAATCCGATCGTCATGCCCGTAATATATACTCCTAGACCGCTCACATCTACAGTGCGCATGGCGGGATTTGAACCCGCGACCAACGGCTTATAAGGCCGCTGCTCTAAACCAGGCTGAGCTACACGCGCAAAATTCGGAAAGGCCTCTTTCAGGCCGCGCGTATCTTATCGGGCTCAGGAATGGAATGGAAGACTCCGGACTTTTCAGGAATTCCTTCGTCCGCCACAGAAACGGCATGGCACCCCATCACTCGAGCAGCATCCTCCATCCCACCTTCAGAACCCGAAACCATCAACGAGAACCACCTATCGCAACCCTTGGATCTCTGGCGGGCGATCATTTTCTCAAGCAGCTCGACGTCCGTCATCTTGACTTTTAGTACCTGTCCAACTCTACACTTTACAGGCTTCAGGTCGGTCAGTCAATAGTGAGAATTTGACCTACAACGACTTACGATAGGCCTTCTGCAGCTCATTATCTCAGCGCTTAAGATAATGTTTGTCGAACATTTCCTTGGCTTCCTGGAAGCAAGGCATTGCGAGCCTCAGGCCATACTCATCGTCACGTTAGCTAAACACTCCGACAAATTTGCGAGCGGCTCGCAATTGCATCGGTATCATTAAGAGAGTCGCTGCGTGAGTTGGTCGGCGACGATGGAGACGGTTTCGGACAGGCTCTTGAGCTTCGGCACGAGGCGGGCAAGGATGAGTGTCGGATCTTCGGTCCGTCCGACACCGAACTTTTTCAAGTTCTTTGATTGGGTTTGAATTTCTTCGAGGACTTTCTTGGCCTCATTGAGCTCGACCGTGATGGCATGGAGCGCCGGATGCTCCATGCCTTGATCCATGATCTCTCCCCCGAGTTCCCACTGTTGCGGCGTGCTTGCATATCCCATTTTCATCAACCTCCACCATAGAGTACGTCGATATATGCCATATCTCCGCCAGATCCATATATTAGGTAATTGAAGCGAAAAGAGCCTACAGCATAGCATCAAGTCGCTCGAAGTGAATGAATACCTTGAAAAGGTCCATATCACCCAATGGCGCCAAGAGATCATCGATACTCTCGTCCACTTCTACGCCAGTTGCAATGCGGATTTCGGAAATGATCTCAGACCCCTTGAGCTTCATCGCCACGCACAACTCGGCGATCCTATCCTTGATCTCCTCTTGATCAATTTCCATATCAAGTATATACTCTGATCGATTGCCGATCTTCAGTGGATCTTGGTGGGAGGTGCGATGCCGCGGATTGTCTTGCGGGGAGGACCGAGGCCCTTGACGGTCTTCCGGAGCTTGAGCGATGAGTAATCATCATCAACGTATGGAGTCAAGTTGGACTCTACTTCCCATAGGACGTCAGCCATCGCTTTTTCCACGAAACTCGGATCAAGCCCTCGTCCCTCATCCGTTGTGGTGTAGTAAGCTGCCCATTCCGGGATTTCGTTCCGAAAGTTTTCGGGATGTCCGTCGCTCCAACCCCAGAACACTTCCTTGATTCTGAGACGAGTCAGATCGTCTATCCCCACTTCTTGAATAGAAGTTGGCTCAGTATGAATGTCGCCTATCAGCGTCACGAATCCGTGATAACCCATCCGGATGAGACCGCATTTTTGAAGAACATCGAGTCCGATAATAGCTCCTGCAAGCCCGCATTCTTCGACGATGTCATCTACGAAAGCGCAACCACTGGTCTCGATTATCTTCAGAACCTTCTGACTGAACATGTAGGCCATTAACCATATCTCCTAGGTCTGGGCGATCTACCCTATAGGGTAGATCGCCCAGACCTACATCATAGATCTTCGCAATATATCCAGTATATTTATCAGACGTCGTGCCTGTCGAGATTGTAGCACTGTGGTTCACCGGTCGACAACATCACGACAATGAACCGATCGAGCTGGCTCACGAAGATATAAAAGCTCTCGCTTCCGAAGAGAGGGCTAGGGCTCGTCGTTCCAGTCAGATGCACGTAAACGTAGGGGCGCACGAGATGGATCTTATCTCCTTCGATTTTCGTCACGATGCAGTCTGAGAAAGCCGGGAGGAAACAGGAATAACGAGTCCCGTGTCGCAGAATGAGGCCTGGTTTCAGATCCGCAACGGTTGCTTGTCGATCGATCCCATCCATTTCGTAGATTTTTGCCATGTTTTGTCGTGACCTCCATCAGAGAATACGATAAGGTATGGCACATCTCCGCAAATGCTATCTCCTAGATCGACGATGGCCCAAACGTTTCTTCTTTCGAGCACCCCTGCGCCGAGGAATTGGCACTTGCGAAATAGGCGTACGCTTATCCATCGCCTCTTTAACTATTTTCGGAACCTCCCCTTCAAAAAGTTCGGCAAGCCCTCGAACCAAACTTTGGACGAGGATTTCTATCCGACCTTCAAGATCTTCCCACTTCTCACTCTTGATCCGTGCTGGCATGCACGGACGTTACGTCCAAGATTTATCGGACGCACAGTCGTTCAGGACGAGAGAACGCAGTTCGGCCTCCGTATGTTGAAGCTTTTCCGGAAAAGCATCCAGGGACGCGAGTTCCGATGAACGAAACACGATCCCCCATATCATGTCGCGAGTGGATAGAAGAGGTCTCTTCTATCCACTCGCGACTCTCCCGATTCAGGGCTTTGTTCCGGTGAAGAAGCAGGCGGCCTGTGCCGCGAGATCTGGCGTGTTCTTGACGGTTTCGGCCCGGAAGAACGAGGCGAGCTGGCGAGTGTAGCGGGTCGGGTAGTAATGGACGAGGCCGAGCTCGTCGTCGTTGAGGGACTCGCCGGAGCGAAGCTTTTCGGCGATGCGCGTCCCGTTGACGGCGTGAGAAGACATCCACCCACGGCGGTTCTTGTAGATGGTCTCCTTCTCCTCATGCTCATCCTCGGTCTGGCGCGAGTCGAGGATCAAGAAACACTGGACGGCGAAGTCGCGGTCCTCGGCGAGGCGGGTCTTGATCTGGTTCTTGGTGAGGAAGGGGTAGCTGTTCTTGTTTGCGTTGTTGTTGGTCGTCATGTTGTTGTCGTGACCTCCAACCACCGATATCGTTGGAGGAGGCAGACCTCCGAACGGATCCGACAACCCGACTTGTCACGTAAATCTTGCAGATTCCTCAATATGCAATCCAAACATATTCGAATTCGAAAAAAGCGAGACAGTTTTTCCCGAAGCGGTCCTTCTCCGTCCGGGTCTTTGGCATTTCGCCAGGGAGCCGTCCGCTTTCTCTTGCGTACGGCTCCCTCAACACGACTTACACGAGACCGAGAAGCGTCTGGATCCCGACGTACCATTCTGGCGGAGGAGCGTACTCTTCCCAAAGGTCGTCCAAGTCCGCACGGAAAGTCTCCCACGCGTTCTCGGCACTGTTTGGGCACAGCTTGCCATTCTCCGACGCTCCACAAACGAACGCATATGTGGCGTTCGGAGTCTCGCTCGAGACTCGCTCCCAAGCTTGGACGAACTCTTCCTTCGTGATCGAGCTAGGTTTCCTCATGTTCTCGGGTACGTTGCCTTATCGGGCATTTTCGTGATCTCGGAAAGTCAGTTACGGACTTCTTGACAGACCATCTGGTTCCTTCCAATGGTAGGTAAAAGCCCCCTCCAACCCACAGGGTTGTACTATCGTCAAAGGGGAACTTACAAGATATTGTAAGTCAGCCCAGCACGTGTATACGCGTGAACATGAAGATCACCGTTATTATCATCAAACACACCGATGGTAAGCAGAGCATCAGCGCGGTCGTCGGCGATGTCGGTCTTGCCGATGCGGACATGATCATCGACAGCATCGGGGGACCAGACGAGGTCGCAGGCGCCATCGTCAAGACCATCAACGCAGTCGACAGCGTGGACGACCTCTGCGACTTGCACGAGATCAAGGATGAGGACATCTTCATCTGACCGTGTGTCCACACACCATCTGATAACTCCGTAAGTAGGAGGACCTCCACTCTATCAGTGAGTGGAGGTCACGACCAAATGCGATCACAGAAGATTACGCAAGCGTACCTGAACCTGGCTGCTGCAGGAGATCCCGCGTTCCTGGACAATCCTCGCGCGAAGTCAGTCTTCGAGGCGTTCAGCGTCACTTGCGAGTACGCAGATACGCCGCCCGGACAAGGGCCACTCGAGAATGCCTGCGTGCTGGGTGACGGTGAGTTCATGTTCTCTGGAACTGAGAACGCCATCGTGAACGCCCTTGTGGAGATCTACGAGATCATGGCAGGCGATTCTCCGATTGTCTACAAGCCATAGTCGCAAGTCGCAAATCGCAAATCTCTTGCCCGTCTTCATATGGGATGATATGAAGACGGGCAAGAAGGCTCAGGGGCAGGACGTCAACGCGAAGCTCGTGGTGCAGCGCCACGGCCATGCGAAGCCACGCTCGTACAACCGTTGCGAGAAGGCTGCTGAGACCAAGGTTCGTCATTCCGCAAGACGGGAAATCCGGGAACAACTCTCGTAGAAGTGGGTGGAGGTCACGACGAATGGAAAAGGCCATCATCTACACGACTGCAGAGCAGGCATACGATTGGGGCTTTACGACGGAGTTGGATCC
>DATBQC010000569.1:0-5358 GCA_036561065.1 Methylobacter sp.
CGTTTGGCATAGGAGAAGTGAATCATGGACGATATAATCATGAATATGGCGGAGTTGAACCAAGGCATGATCAGTCCATTTCACCATGTTTGAATATCTCTAAGCACCTCTTCTGTGGATAGTGTTTTGCCTTGAGCGGCATCCTGTTGTCCACGTCGGATGTTTTCCAACACATAAAGCCGGTACATGATCTCTTCCATATCGACGTCTTCCGGGAGTCGGGCTATAGTGTTCAGGGCCTCTTGTTTAACTGCCTGCATAAGAATGTCCTCATTGTGTTTGCGAAATGGCGGATACCTTTAGGCCAGTTCGGTGGGATGGGTAGAGCAACGCGAAACCCATCCTACCGAGCTTCAAAATTCGGTTTCTAAAATATCCTCATCCCAGCCCTCTCGGCAACTGCTCCTGCGTTGCTCTACTACCTACATCCATGTAGGAGAGGGAGCATGGATACCGAATTTTGAATATGATGGGAATAGAAAATTACAGCACGATCCGCCGTTGATGGAACCCCTCCGCCCTCGGTTCGTTGGTAATCGTCAGTATCGCGGCCTCAGGCAGTTTTTTGGCTATCAAATTCAGCATCTTCATTTCGCATGTTGAATCGAGCGAGTCCATCGACTCTTGCAACAATATCCACTTGGGCTGCTGCAACAGCAATCGAACCACACCCAGCCGCTGTTGTTGTTCACGGGACAGTGCGCTGGCCCAATTATCTTCGTGGTCAAGCTGCTCCTGCAATTCTTGCAGCTCTACCAACTTAAGCGCCTCTGCAATCGCAGATTCGGGATATTCAGCATGGGCTGACGGATAACAGATCGCCGCCCTCAATGTTCCGGTCGGCAAATACGGCCGTGGCGGCATAAAGAACACAGGATCACGCGGCAACTCAATAACCCCTTCTCCCCACGGCCAAAGACCGACTATCGCCTTGAACAGTTTTGAACCGGTAAAGACATTGCCGGTAATCAGTACGCGATCTCCAGGCAGGATTTCGGCATTGATCGACGATACGCACACGACGCCGTCGAGCCTGATAATGCACAGATCATTAAAACGCAAAGCATCCTGTTCGGTTTTTTGCAGATGAATCCGATGCGGATCGTAGCGGGTGATTTCCTGCTCTAACCTGTCCAATCCATTAACCAACCCCAATACCCGCTCAACCGAAGCCCTCCACTCTGCGACTCTGGCCATGTTATCAACCGGCCAGGACAATGCTCCGGCCGTCTGCTGGAATGCCTGTGCCGATTGCATCAAGGCACCGAGCGGGATACTGCCCAGGATATAGCGGGGGGCAGACACCAGAATGGGGAACGCCATCGACAACACGGAATAGCCGGACGTGAGCATGAAGAGATGCGACCAGGCAAGGGTTTGTCGCTGCCAGGCGTGGACAATATCCTTAAAAAGCCCAACAAAACGACGCTGTTCATTGGCTTCACCATGCACCAGAGCAATCGCCAGGGAATTTTCCCTCGCGGTTACCAGGCCGAACCTGAAATTAGCTTCTACGGTTTGCCGGGCATCAGTCGCCAAGGTATAGGGGCGGCCCAGCCACCAACCCAATGTGGAAGCGCATGCCGCATAGATCATGGCCAGCCAGAGCAAATGTCCATGTATGGGGATTTCAAAGAAAAACAGATTAAGCGTAACAACGCCGGACAACGTCCACAAAATTTTGGAAAAACTGATCAACACCAACAAACAATAAATTAGCGAATGACATAAATCGATACCCGCTTCAGTCGCAATGCGAATATCTTCAGCGATGCGTCCATCAGGATTGTCGTGTGCACCTTCTCCCTGAATATGCGTGACCAAATAATGGCGGCCTTCGGTCATCCATTTGCTGATTAAGTGGTGCGTTAACCAGCTGCGCCAGTCGAGTTGCAAACGCCGCTTAATTTTAAAATGGGCGGTGGTTACCGCTATATTGGCCCCAAAAATCAGAATGATCAGGACTATCTGAGTAAACAATCCGCTCATTGAGCGCTGTTCAAGCGCATTAAAAAGGTCGGCGCTCCATTCCGTGATAAAGACAGCAATACCAATCTGTAACACGGTCAGCATAAATAAAGCCAATGCCAGACTGCGAATAGTGGACTTGTGTTCAGAATGCCAAAAAGGCCCCGCTAACCGAATAAATTGAAAGAAAAATCCGTTTGAAAATTGCAAAGGAAAACTCCGAGTTAGGGTGAAATAAATAGCAGGCTTTTTATTATTCTGATGTGCCCGTCTTTTGCCAACCACGATTCTAATGGAATTTTTCCGGTTTTCACACCTTTGTAACCTAATTAATGCAGGGACATGGGTTGCACTGATCAATTCTCAGTGCATTTGTCAGCAGTTCGGCCGATTTATCTTGACGATATCGCATTGATGTTGATGCATATCCTTGTCCAGTTGCTTGAGTTTTGGCTCTATCGCCGCACTCAAACAATTGCGCAACTTGGATGCGGATTACTCTTTCTGATTAACAATGCCATGCGGCACGTGTGCGGCGGCGACGTGCTGGGCGGCGGACTCGCAATGGCCTTTTTGATCGTCAAAGAAAATATCCGCGCCGAAGGCTTTCAAGAAAGCACCTTTGGCTATGCCGCCCAAAAACAGCGCCTCATCAATGCGGATACCCCAGGCTCTTAATGTCCTAACTACCCGCTCATGAGCCGGAGCCGCTCGGGCGGTCACCAAGGCAGTTCTAATCGGAGAAGCCTGAGGATCGAACTGTGTTTGAATATGATGCAAGGCGCTCAAAAAATCCTTGAACGGCCCGCCGGACAATGGTTTTTTGGCTTCGTTACGCTCATTTTCGGTGAATACATCCAGGCCGCGCTGCTGGTAAATCCGTTCCGATTCATCCGAAAACAACACCGAGTCGCCATCGAAAGCGATGCGCAGCTGATCGGAGTGATCCGTCATGCTGGGACCGCAAAGTATGGTCGCCGCGGCAAATCCAGCACTCAGGGCCTTAGCGACGTCATCGGCATTGGCCGATAAAAACAGATGTGCGCCGAATGCTGGAATGTAACCGTACGGGGATGCGCCGCTGGTAAACGCCGCGCGGATAATATTCAGCTGGTAATGGGCAATGGAGTTGAAGATCCTTAAACCCGTATCAGCGCTATTTTGTGATAACAGGATAATTTCAACCAGGGGATCATCAGGGCTGCTGTCATTTAGGCTTAACAGCTTTTTAACCAGAGCGAAGCCGTAACCCGGCTCCAAAACCTCATCTTCATGTTCTATTTGATAACGGCAGAAGGCTTCCCTGCCTTGCGTTTCGAATATCGCATGCGATTCATCCAGATTGAATAAGGCTCGGGATGAAATCGCTACAACCAATTTTTTCTCTCTCATTCCGGCATTAGCTCTAGTTATCGCTCACCCAAACTGAGTCCAAATTAAGTGCTTTCTTTATTTTGGCTGTGTTTGAGTCTGCTTCTGCTTTGGTTTTAAAGCCCATAACCCGCAGTCGGTACATGGTCGCATTTTTTTCATGGACGGGCATTACTTCGGCTAAAACACCTTGTTGCGCATATTCCGCTGCCTTGCTTTTGGCAAACCATTCCTGCTTGAAGGCCCCCAGATTTACACCCCATTTTCCAGGAGCCACTGGCTTCTTTTCCTTCACAGGCTCCGGCTTAACAACGGTTTTTTCAGGAATTAAGGGCTTAACCGCTACCGTTTCAGGTTGAGGTTGAGCTTTTGCTTTGACCGGCACGGCCTCAGGCTGAGCTTTTTCTTTGACCTGTGCGACTTCAAGTTGAGCTTTGTCTTTGGCCTGTACGGCTTCAGGTTGGCTTTTTGTTTTGGCCGGGACGGCTTCTACTTTGGCAGGAGCGGGTGTTGTTTTATGACTGGCTTCATCTTTACTCGACACTGGTTCGTGCATTGTTGCTACTGCTGCGCTTTTGGCCTTGGCAGGCTCACTTGCGCTTTCATCTTTTGCCGGAACAGGCTCATGCGTAGCTTCGACCTTGACCGGTTCAGCAAGGGCTGGCACCAGAGATGTTTTGTCTTCCAATCCACCCATTTTGACTTGCAGCACATCCAGCTCCTTGCTGACCATGTCCTGTTTCACCACAATATTCGAATTATTTTCAGCACTCTTCGCCAAGTTTGCTTCAAGCGTTGAAACCACTTCAGTTAATTTTGAAAACTCGGATTTTGCGCGATAAGTCACCACCCCCAATCCAACAGCTGCACTTAGCGCAACAGCGCCGAATCCCATTGCCACGTAACTGAAAAGTTTCGCCTTTTTAACCTTGTTTTCAGCATCTTCCAGCTGTTTTTTAATGTCTTCGTGTTCAAACCCAAATGGGGTCAGCTTTAAATTATCAGCGTCTTCCATAGCGGTCATAATGGCGTCGACAGCTGGATCCTGTTGCGGCGCGGGTTCAACAAACGCGTCGCCGCCTCCCGGCTTTGACTCTACCGCTTCCGCCCCAAAGACCTTCAAGGCTTCGTCTTCGTTCAAGAAATCAATGCTACCAAAGGCATCGCCTACCTCATCTTCTTTAATTGCTGCATCACTGCCCACATCGGAAACTTCTGTGTCAGCAGTAATATCAAAATCAGGCAAAAGAAAATCATCTTCCTGCTCATCCTGCGTTGAAGATATTTCCATTCCCGCCAACTGATCCTCTTCTGTCTGACTGGAAAAATCATCGTTCAATTGATCTTGAAAAAAACCATCGGTTTCAATCAAGTCCGTATCGTCACCAAACTCATCTTTCTCCTCGACCGCTTCCTCTGCATCAGAGCCGCCATCCAAGAGCAAACTGTCAATATCATTTTCGTCATCCAGCAATTCATTGAGCGGTTCTTTATCCGGTTCATCGATAGATGTAACTAAATCCGCCCAATCATCAACGTCATCGATTTGGATCATATCCGAGATGTCAAAATCATCGACATCGTCAAGAAGCTCATCCGCCTCCCCGTCTGTTTTTTCTAACGTATCCTCAGAATCAAAACCAGCATCCAGAAGTAAGCTGTCCATAGCGCCTTCGTCATTGGATAGCTGTTCATCCAAATCGGCCGAAACCTCAACTTCATCATCCTGAATCAGATCCAATTCATCAAAATCATCATTCAAACCGGAAAAATCATCCACCGCTTCAAGCGCATCCTCGTCTTCAACTGATTCTTCAATAACCGTCTGCGGCTCTTCATTGACTACGCTAAAATCCGCCGCAACTGGAACCAATGCTTCAGTTTCATCATTCTGAATCAAATCCGATTCATCAAAATCATCGCTCAGCACAGAAAAATCATCGACTTCATCGGTCAGATCGGCATCATAACCATGAAAGGATAAATCCTCTGTAGCCTTTGCAACTTCCTCGGTTTCTA
>DATBQC010000570.1:0-3935 GCA_036561065.1 Methylobacter sp.
CCGTCAGTAAACATGATCACTCGCACAACAACACCCTCTGAGAGGTCTACTTCACGCCCCCATGCCAAACCTTGAAGTAAACCGCCAGAAAAGTTAGTGCTGCTGATCTGGGCCATAGCACCAACTTTAGATTTGAGCTCCTCTTTTTGAGCTTGGGTCATTTCCCGAGGCGGAGCTATCGGGTAGACATCAGTGGAGAAGGCAGCAAGGCCGCAATAATCACCTGGTTGCAAATGATCGATGAGCTTTATCACCGATTGCTTCGCATATTCGAGCTTGGGGCCGTTCATAGACCCTGAGATATCCACTACTGGGATGACGCAAATTGGGGGGCGCCTATTCTGCCAGTCTTTCTTCGGGGCAGTGAGAGTAAGAACGAGGTGCACCTCGTTCTCTTGATCGTAACGAACTTTCTCGTGCGTGAGGGAAGTTTCAATTTTCATGATGATGGATTCCTTGAATTGGAGCTCGCCCAGGCGCGGAAGCTCAAGCTCCCCAAACCAAGGGCATGTTTCGTAGTCAGTTTGCCTTTCAGAGCCCAAACCTTGAGGTGCGGCTCAGATCTGCTATGGTCGAGACCCAAACCTTTCGGTGCGGTCTTATAAAACAGTACAGCAAAAACAAAAAATTAATACTGAGATCGGATCTTTGCAACACGAGCAGCCGCTCGGGCAATCGGCGATAGAACGAACGGAAGACCGACATGGATCTTTCCATCGCCTTTATCACCACCCCATATAGTGAGTTCAAGTGCAGTGAAAGAAAGTGGTCCAGGCAAAGGCTGATCTAACTTGAAATCTGTATCTTCTTCGACATCTTTCAAATAAGAAAGAGTGATATGTGGTTTAAACTCAGGCCAATTATCTACGAACGGGACCCTATATTTTTGGAAAGATTCCTTTAAGGAATTTCTAAAGGAATGTAATTCAGGAGAATCTACAGGACAGATAATAGGATAGCCATCTTCTGCATTCCTCGGAAAGGAATTAATATTAGATAACATAATATTGAAAGGAACTTGTTGAGAAGTAGCTTGGGCAGCAACAACCATAGCCTTCGCAATTTGTATGACCGGCACGTTCTTACCAAGATATAAAATAGTGATGTGCATATCAGAAGCAGATAATCTCTCACCTGGCACTTCAATTGCTTCAAGAAGGCGAGCAGCATCATGAGGAACACGCAAACCGATGAAAGCCACAAAATCGTGCCAACACAAAAGTACTACGAATTCATAATCAAATAAATAGAAATACGGTCTCTAAGACCATCATTTGTGGCGATAATAAGAAAATGCCTCTGCAAACCAGGCTTCAGTATATATATATATACTCGTACACATTACATCCGGATGATTCAGCATGTTCAAAAGCTGCTGTTAGATAAGCACGCTTGACATATTCTGGTTCTAAATTGCCAAATTCAAAGTCCCATGGCCAGAAACCAGGGACCAGAATATTTGTATGCGGTATTGGAAGGATTATATGGATATTCTTTTGGATGATATCATCAAGATCGTCAAGAACATCTTTCGGCACTGTAAGGGGGCTTAAGTAGATGACCCAATCTCCTGAGCTATTATCATGGCAGCCAATTGACGGTCAGGAGCATCCAAAATGGGGCGCCCAATAACTAATAGATTAGCACCGTTCTTGATGGCCTCTTCGGGAGTCCCGACGCGAGCTTGATCACCAACGTCAGACCCTGCAGGGCGAATTCCGGGAACAACCAAAGTAGCTTCGGGAAACATAGTCCGTAGTGCCTTGACCTCGGAAGGCGAGCATACGAAGCCCCGAATTCCAGCTTTCCATGCGGTCTCGGCCATCCGCTCAACATAAGCAGTGGTGCTGATGTCACGAATGAGCAACTCTTCTTTGAATGCTTGTTCGCCGATGGAAGTGAGCAAAGTAACAGCGAGGAGCTTCAATTCTGGAGGTGCCGCATAAGCCGCCGCTTTCAACATCTCACTGCCGCCGCAAGCATGAACCGTGAGATAATTCACCTTATGTTTAGCCGCTGATTTCACAGCATTGGCGACAGTATTCGGAATATCATGCAGCTTCAAATCTAAGAAAATGTCGAGCCCGTAATCAGAACCCATTTCCAGCATAGAAGGGCCGGCAGCGGTGAAAAGCTGCAAACCGATCTTCAATACGCCAACATATTGCAAAAGACTGGCCGCTATATCAATGGCCTCTTTGGCAGTCGGAACATCTAGAGGGAGAACGATTCTACGATGCGGGAAAATATCCATGCCGACTAAGTACAATCACAAGTGGTTCGAGGACCGGGACCATACCCATGGATATGACATTCTTGAGCTTTGGATATGAGACATGATTGACGACAAGATTCTCGATCTTTCGCCGTGATACAAGCTGAAATGCATGAAGCACATTGATGGAATACTTCATGACGAGAATCAGCCGAAAGAATCATCAGTATGGATGCAAGCAAGATCTTCATATAAATTAATATGAGACGCTAATCCAGATTTGCATTGTAATATTTATCGTGCCAACCGAAGAGCAGAAAATCAGAGATGCTTTATCTGCCATCGAAATAATATCTCAAGCGATTAAATCGGTAACTGAGAAAGATAAGAAAATATTACTTGAAAGGGCTATTCGGAAAGCTTCAATCGGAGATGCAACTTATACGGTAAAGCTGCTCACAGAAGAGGCCGGGCTGGATATGGAAGAGCTCGATAAGTGGAGTTCTCGCCAAAGTCATGAGATACTAACATCTTTCTTAGACAATCTCGCCCGAAAGCTCCGATTCACTTTAGCTATCAAATTGCATCCAGATTCTGTCCCGGAAATACTAGCGGGAGATCAATCAGGGCTTGTTTACCTACCACCCGAGATGATCAGGGTTTTATATGCAGTAGGTGAAGCAGTCCAAGATGTCTTGAATAAAGAAGGGGGAGGCGATAGGGTGGAATTTTATGGAAAAAAGCTCCTTGAGCTATCAGCAGAATGGGTGCGAGAAAATCGAAAGAGATGGGGACTACCATCAGAATGGAGGCTTACCCAAGTCAGAGAAAAAATGAGCGGAGAAGGCCCGTTAATACCGGAAGACCTACCGTTTTAAGCAGGATTTGTTATAATAGAACCTGCCATGAGAGCCGCTGCATCACCACCGGATGTGCCTTCAATTAAAGAGGCCAGAGCGGAGCGGACGGTTGCTGTCGCACCCGGCTGAATACCAACGAAAAGAATATCCGAACTCCAACACACAGTCTTGGCGCCATGAGCAATGAATGAGCCTTCGACAATAGATTCCGCCTTCTTAGCTGCTTTCGGAGTCAGTCCATTATTATCTGATGCATTCAATTGAATAACAACATATTCAACACTATCTCCTTCGAGAGCTGCGTGCATTTCGCGCAAGCTCCTCGATATGGAAGACCGTGAAATGCTCATTCCAGGTCGGATACTGTCGGAAATGCGTCGAAGTTCCGATGAAATTTTGCCGGGAGGGACTGAAGCTGCTCGAGGATATTCCCGACTTGAATCAATGAAGCCGGAAATCATTTTCTGCAACTTCTCGTCTCCGGCATAGAAGTCTACGAACCTGGAGACATGAGCAGGATCCAGCTTGAGATGATCATAGATAGCGTCTCCAAGACCGGAGATGAATGCCTCGACGTCAGCATCGGAAACTTGCTTCCCCGCCCTTTGCCGGTATTCTTGCTCAATAGAAGCACGGTTTTTATCGAGATAACTCGAAATCTTATCATCGAAGGCTTTAAAGACTTCATCGCCACTCGCTTTGCGCTTCATGGTCAGAGTCGGAAATCAAAAGTTTGAATAAATAATATGCAATGATGTGGCGAACAAGAAAAATGATGGGGTTCGTCGTCATAAGCTCGTTTCAAATCATACTCAAACTTGAAGAAGCCGATCGAAGATGGGGGACTTTCGCCGTCGAGG
>DATBQC010000571.1:0-2440 GCA_036561065.1 Methylobacter sp.
CTGCAAGAGTACAGACCGAGAACTTTGTTGATTTTATTTATAACGCGGTATTAAAACCGTATCGAGCTTGACCCATGTTTTTCTTGAACCTTCTCAGAAGGCTCATTGCCAAGTTCCTGCTTGGCAATGTTGTTTTTTTAATGACGATAGCACCCAGTTTTGCCGATCCGGCCTATGTTGTTGAGCATAATGACCCGATTGAAAGCGATGCGTCATTGAGCTTACCTAAAGTCGTTGATTTAACGCTGCAGAAATATCCCGATGAAACCTGGCTTAAATCGCTGGAAGAGGAAGCTGCGGCGATAGGACAGCGCGGCGACAGCTGGACAGCCGGAGCTTCGCAAGCGGGGCTTCGTTACCAGGAAGCGACCAGCGGAACCTTGCATTATATAGATGGCCAGGTGCAAGTGCCGTTATGGAATTTAGGCCAGCGCGATGCGGAACAGGCCCTCGCAAAACTGGCGGAAAGCAACGCCATGTCGCAATCGGATGCGGTTAAATTACGGGTCGCGGGGCTGGTCAGAAATGCTTTATGGAATATTGCGCTGGCAAACTTAAGTTATGAGCAGGCTAAAATCGAGCTTGCGATTACCGATCAGTTATTGGCTAAAGTGCAGCGGCGCGTTGACTTGGGCGACTTGCCCAGAGCCGATTATCTGCTTGCGCAAACCGAGTCGCTGCAAAAACGCTCAGTGGTAACTCAAGCCGAAGCGGAATTAATGCACGCCCGTAAACGCTATGCCAGCATCACACAAATAACCAAAATCCCCAAAGATTATCAGGAGAAACTGGTCGATATACTGAAAATTCAGCAAAATCACCCCGCTTTAGTGGCGATTAATAGCCAGATCGAACGCAAACAGGCGGAACTCAATACGATTAAGTTAGTGGGTTCCGGACAGACTAATGTCGCCGTCGGCATCAACAGCGATCAATTTACCCAAGATCCTCGAAGCAATCAAACGGCAAGTTTCAATGTCGGCGTAACTGTGCCTTTCGGCGGCAGTGCGCATTTGGCGCCGCATGTTGCGGCGATTAATGTCGAATTAAACAGGCTGCTTGCAGAACGCGAACAAATGAACCGCGATTTGGAACAGGCGCATCACGAGGCCGAACATAATCTGGAGGTCAATCGGGTCGAGTTGGGCATTGCCAATGAATTAAAACAGGTTGCCGAAGAGCATTTAAAAATGACTAACTCGAGCTTTTCGGTCGGGGAAATTAATTTGATGGATTTGTTAAGAATCCAGTCCAGAACCCAGCAAGCGGTGTTAAATGCCAAGCAACGGGCGGTCATGATACAGCGTGACATAGCACTTTATAACCAAGCTGTAGGAGTTATGCCATGAGACCATTTTTTGCCCGTCCTGCAATGTTGTTGTTATTAAGTCTGGCCGGTTTCAGTAGCCACGCAGCTGAAAATAGTATTCAAATTTCACAGGAAAATATCGATAACCTCGGTGTAAAACTGGGTAAGTTGGAATCCGTTACACAATTTCCGGTGTTATCGGCTCCGGCTAAAGTGGTGATACCCCCGACGCAGGAATATATTGTCAGTGCAACGCAGGCCGGTTTCATTGAAAAGCTGGATGCTGCGATAGGCGATAAGGTCGTAAAAGGGCAGGTTTTAGCCCAACTGAACAGCCCGGATCTGTTGACGTTACAACAGGCTTATCTTAAAGCCGCAAACACCCTGCAATTGGTTTCGGCTATTTATCAGCGTGACAAAAAGTTGCTGGATGAAGGCGTGATTTCCGATCGGCGCTGGCAGGAAACCAGCAGCCAGTATCATTCCGCCGTTTCTGAGGCGGATGGACAAAAACAATTGTTGGAAATCTCCGGCATGACGGCAAGCGAGCTAGATCAACTAGGCAAAAAACACCGGTTAACCCGCCAGCTGAATGTCCGTGCGCCCATTGCCGGTGTGGTCATTGAGCGATTAGCCGTTTCGGGAACGCATGTCGATATGATGGCGCCGATATACCGCATCGCGAACCTTGACGAGCTTTGGCTGGAAATTGCCATTCCTCAGGAACGCATAGGTAGCATTAAAATCGGTGACCGGGTAGCGGTTGAAAACTCGGCAGTCAACGCAAAAATCACCTTGCTGGGGCAAAGCGTTAACCCGGAAAACCAGACTATTCTTGCAAGAGCGGTGGTGGCGACGAAAGATACCGCATCGCTGCGTGCGGGACAACGGCTCAATACCCGTGTTATTCAGGTCAGCGACAAGGCGACGTATAAAATCCCTAATGGGGCTATCGCGCAGAACGAAGGCAAAGCCTTTATTTTTATCCGCAATCAACAGGGATTTTCGGTGGCTCCGATCACCGTAGTCGGTAAACAGGATAATGAATCGGTTATTAGCGGCGAGCTCTCCGGTGATGAAGAAATCGCCGTTCAAGGCGCTGTTGCGCTCAAAGCAAACTGGCTGGGTCTG
>DATBQC010000572.1:0-5699 GCA_036561065.1 Methylobacter sp.
AAAAAGAGATTATTTTTGTCAGAGGCGCTACAGAAGCTATCAATCTGGTCGCGCAGACTTATGGCAAAGCCAATATCAAGGCCGGTGACGAAATTTTGATTACCGCTATGGAGCATCATTCCAACATCGTGCCTTGGCAAATGCTTTGCCAGCAGACCGGGGCAATCTTAAAAGTTGCGCCGATTAACCTGCAAGGCGAGTTGATCTATGATGAGTTTGAAAAACTGATCAGCGACAAAACCAAGCTGGTTTCAGTCGTGCATATGTCCAATGCCTTGGGCACGATCAATCCGGTTGAAAAAATTATTGCTGCGGCTCATGCCAAAAACATACCGGTTATGCTGGATGGCGCGCAGGCTATTCCGCACATGGCGGTAGACGTGCAGGACCTGGATTGCGATTTTTATGTGTTTTCAGGCCATAAGCTTTATGGGCCTTCGGGTATAGGCGTACTTTACGGCAAGCAGGCGTTACTGGAAGCCATGCCCCCGTATCAGGGCGGCGGCGATATGATTCGCAAAGTCACTTTTGAAGAAACCGAATACAATACGCTGCCTTACAAGTTTGAAGCAGGCACACCGAATATTGCCGATACAGTCGGCTTGGGCGCGGCCATCGATTATTTGAATGCTATCGGCATGGATAAGATTGCCGCCTATGAAGCCGAGCTGCTCGACTATGCGACCGAAAAAGCTAAGCAAATTAAGGGGCTACGGATTATCGGCGAGGCCGAGCACAAAGGCGCAATCTTGTCCTTTACTTTGGATAAAATACACCCGCACGATATAGGCACCATGCTGGACAGCTTAGGCATTGCGATCAGGGCAGGGCACCATTGCGCGATGCCGGTTATGGATTTTTTTGAAGTCCCCGCGACGGCGAGAGCATCGTTTGCAATCTATAACACCAAAGAAGAAATTGATGTTTTAATGAAAGGCATAGAGTCCTTGATTGAGGTATTTGGCTAATGTTTGATGATTTACGCGACCTTTATCAAGAGGTTATTTTCGATCACAACCGCAACCCGCGCAATTTCCGCGTCATGGAAAATGCCGATCGGCAGGTTGAGGGTTTTAATCCGCTGTGCGGCGACCGCCTGACCTTATATTTGAAAATGGATGGCGACAAGATTGTCGATGCCAGTTTTCAGGGCTCAGGTTGCGCTATTTCGACCGCGTCCGTTTCGTTGATGACCGAGATAGTCAAAGGCAAAACCGAGCAGGAAGCCGAAGACTTGTTTAAAAAGTTCCATGAAATGACCACCGGCAAAGAGGAACAGATTAATCTTGAGGCGGTCGGCAAGCTGGCGGTATTAGCAGGTGTGCGCGAATATCCAGCGCGGGTTAAATGTGCGACATTGGCCTGGCATACGCTGGATGCGGCATTGAAAAACGAACAAAAGTCTATTTCTACAGAATAATAATTCACCACGAAGACACGAAGGACACGAAGTTTTTTACTCGATGTTCTTCGTGGCTAGTTCAAGCCATGACCACGAAAACATCACAGCAATACCTCGGAAAGCTGGGCGTACTTTATCCAGGGCAGGGCGATAGCCTGCCGTTTCAACAGCTTGCGGAAAGGTTGGGCGTTCCTTTGCACCAATCGCTTAATAGCGATACTGCGGAAGAATTCTTTTTAACCTGGCGCGATGGCTGTCTAAAATTGCTGGATAGAGAGTTGCTTAAAAAAGGCGGCTTGGCCGTCGATATAGAACCACGCAACGGCGAGCAGCGGTCATGGCCCGCACCCAAAGACGGCGCGTTGGCCCAGGCGCTCGGGCGCAAAACCAAGACCGTTGTCGATGCTACGACCGGCTGGGGCCAGGACAGCCTGCATATCTTTCGCATGGGTTACGAGCTGCTCTGCATCGAGCGTTCTCCTGTCATGGCGGAATTGCTGGCAGACGGCTTTGCCCGATTGGCGCAACAGGACTGGATGCAGCGGCTTAATCTTCAGTCTCCCCGATTGTTACAGGGCAATGCCATCGAACTGTTAGCCAATCTGGAAGCCCAGCCTGACTGCATTTATCTTGATCCGATGTTTCCGCCCAAACGTAAAAAATCAGCACTCGCTAAAAAATCAATGATGGTATTGCGCGACCTTCTGGGTGACGATCAGGATAAGGAACTGCTTTTCGAGGCGGCTTTAAACGCAGCCGGAAAGCGGGTGGTGGTAAAAAGTCCCGATTACGCAGAACCCTTGGGCGGCAAACCGAGCCAGAGTTTTCAGGGTAAGTTGTTGCGTTATGATGTTTATTTGAAATGTTAAAAGACAGGGAAAATCCTAAACGGAGCCGCGACTTTAGTCGCGCATGAGCGTTCATGCTTAAGCTGTGATGATGATCCATTATCGCGACTGAAGTCGCGGCTCCACGCCTTGCGGCGTTCATTTTACAATGCAACGATAACGGTAAAAATATGTCGGACTGGATAGATGTAATTGATGAAAACGCCTTGGCGAACGGCGAGAACATCGTCGTCGATGTCGATGGTACGGATGTCGCCATCTTTAAAATCGATGGCCAGTTTTATGCGATTGAAGATGTCTGCACCCACGACGGCTCGGAAATCGCCAGCGGCAGGCTGGAAGGCGACGAGATTATCTGCCCCCGTCATGGTGCGCGTTTTTGCGTCAGAACCGGCGAAGTAAAATCGCCGCCCGCCTATGAAAATATCGACTGCTTTCCGGTCAGAATCGAAAACGGCAAAGTCCAGGTCAGGGACAATCGTTGGGATTGACTTTAATTTTCGTCGGTAGTTGCTAAGATGGGGCGTGGCTGATTATCGCCGGAGACTGCTGGACGGGGCGTGTTGCCCGGTCCGAAATGTTTTGAGATAGTTAAGTCATGACGGAGCCGCGACTTCAGTCGCGCCCGATGCTGAGGGCATCGCTGTTATTGGGTTTCGTGCGCGACTAAAGTCGCGGCTCCTCGTGAATGCCATAAAACCGTTTGTTGGCATCTTTTAATCCGGCTTTAAGGGCGTTATTTTTAATATAGTCGTAGGCAGTACAATAACGCCTTTCGTCGCGTATTTGTTTGTCGTAATAATCCTTTTGCCAGAATTTACCTTGTTTCCCTAATGCCTGATTTAGAAGTATTGCGGATTCGCCTTTTAGTTTTTTCATAAGACGGGGTAGATCTGTTTTCTGGATAAACAAAATGTGTACATGGTTAGGCATGATGCTAAAGGCGATTAAATCATAAAAATCGGTCTCAAGATTTTTCAGGTATGTTGCTAAAAGGTCAATCATGTCACCGTTCAGATAAGCGCCTTCGGGCGATTTGTCTAAATATTGATCAATCCGCCATTGTTTTTTGGAGATTTCAATGTCAGAACAAATAAGCTGATTTAGGAATGCGTCTAAGCTATCTTGTGTTCTAAAGGTGACAAATTGGGTAGCATTTAGCTGACTGAGATGATGCAAATGTCTAAAGATTTTCATAAGAAAATTGTTTCCGGAGCCGCGACTTCAGTCGCGCCCGATGCTGAGAGTGTCGTTGTTATTGGGTTTCGTGCGCGACTGAAGTCGCGGCTCCTATTTAGCTTAGGCTGTATCCCTGAATTGGCTAGGCAGCTCTATGATGCGCTTAAATGGTGATTTTAGCTGAGTGTAATGAAAGGACGAAGGAATGACTAATACTCCAAGCATAAACCTCATTTTTTAAAAAGCCTTGGCGTTTTTGGGATTATAATAAACAGCGCTGTTAAATTCGGTATTTAACGAGCGCAGTCATGGTGCGGTAAGTCATTTTTCCAAACTTATGTTTGTTAAGATGCGCCGCGTTTTTTATGAAGTTTATTATTGATAACCTGTGATGATAAAAAAACGGCAGACATGGATGGCTAACCCAAGCACTATAAAAACAAAATTCGGTTTAACGCTCGGCAATGGTTTTATCATCAGCTTGTTTTTAATCATGTTGGCAGGCTGCTCGGAACCCGCCATTCAAAAGCTTGAAGGCCCTGCTCAAGGCACGACCTACCATATCAGCTACTGGTCTGAAGAACCGACGGACGGTAAAACCGTCAAAGCCGACATCGAAAACGAATTCGCGGTAATCGATAAACTGCTGTCCAATTACCGCCCCGATTCGACCATTGAAACCTTCAACAGCGTCGAGAATACCGAAAGCCAGGAAGTCGGCGGCGAAATCGTATCCTTGGTGAAAATAGCGCAAGTCGTCAATCAGGCCAGCCAGGGTTGCTATGATTTAACCATCAAACCGTTGTTCGATTTATGGGGATTTCGCGGCGATGCGCTGACGATTCCTAAAGATTCGACGATTCTTACTACACTGAAACAAATCGGCATGGCAAAACTGGAAGTCGTGGATGACACGCATCTGCGTAAAAAGCAGGCCGATCTGAAAGTCGATTTGTCGTCCATTGCCCAAGGCTATAGCGTGGAGCGGATCAGCAAGGTTCTGGCGCAAAAAGGCATAAGCAATTATCTGGTCGAGATTGGCGGCGAGTTGAAAACCAACGGACATAAACCGGGGCTCCAACCTTGGCGTATCGCCGTGGAAAGACCGCTGCCGGAAGAGCGGGTGATGCACAAGATCGTCACTATGCCCAAGGACTCGCCGATGGCGGTGATGACTTCCGGCACTTACCGGCATTATTTCGACGACCATGGGCAGCGTTACAGCCACATCCTAGACGCCCGCAACGGCAGACCGATTGCCCATAATCTGGTTTCCGTCACCGTCCTGATCAGCGATCCTACGGTTGCCGACGCATGGTCTACCGCGCTGCTTTGCTTGGGCCCCAAAGACGGCATGGCGGCGGCGAATACCGCAAAAATACCCGCTCTTTTTATCGAATTGCAAGGCAACGAACTTATCGAATCTCGAAGTGATGCTCTAAGCACTTTGAACAATCTCACCATCCATTAATAGTTATGTCATTTAAAACCCGCAGTCACACTATTTTCTCCCGTTGGGGAGACTGGACGCTTGGCAATCCGATTAAGGTGTTGTCGATCATGGTTCTGCTTAGTATTTTGGCCTTGCAATACACGGCCGGTCATTTGAGCATTAATACCGACACCGCCGAACTGGTAGCCCCCGATGCGCCTTTCCAGCAAAACCGCCGCAATTACGAAAAAGCCTTTTCGCAGGACTTGCACACGCTGTTACTGGTGGTTGAATCGGATACTCCGGAGTTGACCAAGTCGGCTACTAAAAGATTGCTGCGCTTGCTTAGCGCCAATAAAGAGCACTTTAATTCGGCCTATATTCCCAACGATAACGAATTCTTCCGTCAGAACGGCCTGCTTTATCTCGATACCAACGAGTTGCAGAACCTATCCAACAACCTGTCGCTCGCCCAGCCGTTTATCGGGCGAATTGCCCAGGAACCGAATCTGACCGGCTTCTTTTCGATTTTTGAAGATGCCTTAACGTCCACCGACAAGACCCAAGTTGTGCCTATCGATCTGACCTCGTTGATTGACAAGGTTGCGCTGGCTTTGCATAAAACGATAAACGGCGACAACGCCTTGCTGTCCTGGGAGTCGATGATTGCGGAAAAGAAAACGAATTCCAACAACGGCTTTATTATCGTCGCGCCCAAGTTTGATTTTACGCAAATCCGCCCAGCCGAAAATGCGATTGAGACTATCCGCAAAGCCGTTGCCGAAATTCAGGATCCCAATCTGCCTGCCGTTAAAGTTTGGGTTACCGGCGAAGTCGG
>DATBQC010000573.1:0-3954 GCA_036561065.1 Methylobacter sp.
CATAAGCTAATGAAAACAAATAATCGTTTTTAAGTTTGTTATTGAATTAAAAATTAAAACATTAATCTTTAGGAGACAAAAAATGGCTATCGTACGTTATGAACCGTGGGGTTTACTAAACCAATTACAAAGAGAACTGTCGCTTTCGCGGGACGAAAAAGCGGGCGAAGGTTCGATTGCAACCGCAGAATGGGCGCCTGCCGTTGATATAAAAGAAGAAGTCGATAAATTCGTTATCCTTGCCGATATTCCCGGCGTCAAACCGGAAAATATCGAAGTCAGCATGGAAGCAGGCGTTCTGACGGTAAAAGGCGAAAAAGATACCGAAACCAAAACTGAAAAAGAAGGCTATAAAAGGGTCGAAAGGACTTCGGGTTCTTTTTATCGCCGCTTCAGTCTGCCCGATTCCGCCGACGGCGATGCGATCAACGCAAAATGCAAACTCGGCGTACTGGAGATTGTCATCCCCAAACGGGAAGCCATTAAACCGAAACGCATCAATGTAGCCTCAGAGGAATAACGCCAGGCTCCCTTCCCGCCATTAACCCTAGTTTTTCTACATCAGGATTAATGGCGGACCTATCCGAAAGCCCCATCCAGCGGAGAATATAATGCCGAATGTTACTTTAGCTAAGTGTTTAAAACGCCTGTTGTTACTCGTAACCCTTCTGCTTGTTCATTATCTTGTCGTGTTCGTACCCTTATCGGAGCTTTTTCTACTCTATATTATTTTCTTTAAACCGAAATGGTTTGACGCTTTTTGACCTAAAAATTTGACGACGACAGGCCTGCTGTTTTGGCTGAATACTTGAAGCTCACCATTAACTGATTTATCGTAGCGCAACAGCATCACTCACCTGGATTCTCCAGGCTAATTCAATTGTAATCGGGCAGGCACAACATGCAGTATAAAGATTACTACAAAATCATGGGGCTATCCCGAACCGCCACTCAGGACGAAGTCAAGCGCGCCTATCGCAAACTGGCGCGCAAATACCATCCCGATGTCAGCAAGGAAAAGGATGCCGAAGCAAAATTCAAGGAACTGGGCGAGGCTTACGAAGTGCTCCATGATCCTCAAAAACGAGCCGCTTACGACAAACTGGGTACAAACTGGAAAGCTGGCGAGAATTTCAGGCCGCCGCCAAACTGGGATGAAGGCTTCGAATTCAAAGGTGGTTTTGCCGGTGGCGGCGACTTTAGCGACTTTTTTGAACAACTGTTCGGGCGCGCCGGATTCCGTCCACCCGGTCAGGAACAGCGAGGCTTCCATGTGCGCGGGCAAGACAGCCATGCGAAAATCTATATCGATTTGGAAGACAGCATCCACGGCGCGACGCGCAACATTTCCCTGAGTTCGCCGCAAATGGATGGGCAAGGCTATGTGCAGGTCAAGCACCGTAGCCTGAACATCAAAATCCCCAAAGGCATCAAGCCCGGCCAGCATATCCGACTGGCTGGGCAAGGCGACCCAGGCTCAGGCGGCGGCAAGGCCGGCGACCTGCTACTTGAAATAGCCTTTAACAGCCACCCGCTGTACCGGTTTTCCGACGCCGACATTTACCTGGACCTGCCGGTCGCGCCTTGGGAAGCGGCGTTAGGCGCTAAAATCAAAGTGCCCACACCGGAAGGAAACGTCGACCTGAAAATCCCGCCCAATTCCAGGCAAGGCACAAAACTGCGTTTGAAAGGCCGGGGACTCCCGTCCAAAACGCCGGGCGATTTCTTCGTGGTGCTGCAAATCGCCCTGCCGCCTGCAAACACCGATCGCGCCAAAGCGGTCTACCAAAAAATGCAGCAAGAACTCGATTTTAACCCGCGCCTATCTCTGGGGGTAAAAAGCCAATGAACTCACACGACTTATTGCCGGTGCATACCGGAACCGTGATTGAAGACGACAGCCTGACCTTGGAACAACTGTGCCATGCTTGCGGTGTCCACACAGACTGGGTTATCAGTCTGGTTGAAGAAAGCATCATCGAACCGCAAGGGGAAGAAATCCAGGTATGGCGCTTTTCAGGAGACTGCTTGGTGCGGGTGCGTTCCGCGCTGAGACTGCATCGCGATCTGGGCGTCAATCTGGCCGGCATAGCGCTGGCGCTGGACTTGATGGAAGAGCTTGAAAATCTGCGCAGCCAATTGAAAATTATGGGGCATGATTAAGAATATCGGATTTAGAAAACCTTCGGCATTAGGATAAGAAATTGCTCCATAAAAAAAGCCGCACTGGAAAACCCAGCGCGGCTTTTTATTTGACTATCGTCAGCTTCGTTAACTGAGTTTATGAGCAAAACCCAAGTTAACGAATCTTACGCGGTCCTTACCAATCCAGCTGAACGCGTGTTTCAACCATGTCCAAATCAGCGTTATTAAACGCTCTGCTGGTCTGATCCGCTGTTCCAGTAGGAGTTGCGGTTGCACCGGTATTAATATCCAACGCATGAATATAGTTAGCCATTACACGGACATGCGAATTAGGATACCAGTTGACGCCCAGCTTGGCAGTCGATGCACGTCCACCTTTAATCTTGCTGGTATTCAAGTCTAGTGAGTCATAACCCGCGGCAACTTCCCACGCTCCCCAGCCGCCTTTCATATCAAAGTTACGACTTGGTTTTATGCGATCCCAAGAACCTGTTTTTGATTTATAGTTGCGAGACTCGCCAGTTAAGAAGTAAGTCATATAGCCGTAGTAACCGCTCAGAGTTTCACTTGCACCATAACCCGTTCCTGAAATATCCGCTTGGATATATTCAGCTTGCGTCGAGAACGGACCATAAACCAACGCCGATTCTGCGCCAAAACGGGTAAGGTGATTTGCTTGGAACGATCCAGCCGCGTTCTTAGAACCTTGAGTCAAGTTACCGGTATTTAATATAGCGCTTCGGTCTACGTTGTTACCAATACCGTTGGCGAAAATAATGCCGCCGTTATTATATCCGCCAGCAGAGTTGTAGTTGTTATTGATGTTAATGTACGATCCCGAAGTACCCACATGCAGGAACTTGGTTTTGCTTTCCATCCAAGGCGTACCAGTCACACGACCATTGACTTCCCAACCAGTATCTCCGGCACCGCCATTACGGTTGACGCCACCTTGAGCATTAGTTGCACTTGACATATTACTGTAAGCGCCGACACCTTCTGTTTGCAGCGATGTAGCAGCCTGCCAGCGTTCGGCAGAATAGAAAGCGCCAGCACCTACTTTATAAGTATTGAAGTTGTCGACGAAAGTGTTCGTCGCCATGTTACGCTCAATAAACGTGATGTAACGGTTACTGGTAGCTTCTTCTAAACTGAACGGTTCTTTAAATGCACCAAACTTAACCTGAAACGGCTTGGAAAAATTGTAACTCACGTAAGCATCGGTAAGTCCACTAGCCGTAGTACCGTTGCCCCGAGTGAAATCGTACTCGATTTTATAGCCGGTACTTTTGAAAAAAGTACCTTCAACACCGATACGAGCTCGACGAAGTGTTGCGCCGTCGTTTAGTGCTGACGGCAACGTCGGTGCCGCTCCGCCTAAATATGGGTTAGCAAGATTCTGATTAACATTGCTTTGCGAATCCACTTGCAGACGTCCGTTAATCCCAGCAGTAAAGTTGCCGTCATTGGTAGCAAAATGGATACCGTCGTCGAGCTTAACATGAGCTGTAGTTGGCGCTGAAGCTTCTGCGGCGTGCTCTTGCAATGCTTTAATTGCATTATCTTTTGTTGCCAACTCTTCATGAATAGCTTTGATTTCTTCTTTTTCCGCTATTTTCGCGGGAACGCCGCCCTGAACTTTCTCGAAAGAGCCCATCAATTCCCGGCCACGACCTGGTTCCGCATAAATCTGTTTAGTTTTGGTATCAACATAAAGATCCATAGCAAAAGCGCCGGAAGTTGCGCCTGCACCTAAAACGGTAGCGATTGCCAATGTAAGTTTAGATATTTTCATATTTTGCTCTTGGT
>DATBQC010000574.1:0-1832 GCA_036561065.1 Methylobacter sp.
GAGGTACTTTAAATCCTAATGAGACTCCCCCACATCATAAACCATCGCCGCAGCGATCAAATCGGGAATGCATACTGACTTTTCTGTAAAATGGATGTGATTTCAGTATTTATGGGGTTTGCGTTCGATTTGGCGCATAAAATTGAGACTTTATTCACCTAGATAAAGGTGAATAAAGCTTTTTAGGCCAAGCGATAATGTAGCGAAAATTAATGTAAATCCGTAGGCGGAATATTTTAAATATGTATAGAATGAGACAAAGTTTTTGACTTTGATGCTAAGGCCTCGGACGTTGTCTTTGACCAATCTTTAGGAGAGTTCATGAAGGCAAACAACAAAATCACTATCGCGAATCATATACTCATCACCGCAAAAGTCGGGCAAGAGGATAACCTTGCAACTTTCCTCAAAGGCGGTGCAGATGCCGTCGTTGCCACCGAACCGTACACCTTGTCATGGTTTGCCGCACGCATCAGCCAAAATACCTTCCTCATCCTCGATTTCTTTGCCGACCAGGCAGGCATGGATGCCCATCTGGCAGGCCAGGTAGCCGCTGCATTGAAAGCGAAAGCCGACGAATTGATCGAAGGCGGATGGGATAACGGCGTGCTTAAGCACTTCCAGGTATTGGAAGTGCTGTCTGCCGCCATATAAGGCTATCTACTGACTTTGCAGGTGTTTTGGGGGATTTTTTGCCGGTTTAGCTAAAGTTAAGGGGTAAAACTGCCGTTATCAGGTCATGAAGCAAGCATTCCTTACAAAGGAGGGCATCATGGCAATCGAAGCGTTAGGGTTTACCACCAATATCGCCAAACAGTTCAGGCAGAAAGTACCTGTCAAGAACACGCGCCGTTCCAAGACAGGCGAGCAATTCCAGCAAGTGCTGGATCAAAAGATCCAGCCTGTGAAGGGCTTTGTAGATTTCAGAGCTTAATCTGAAGTTTGAATCAGGCGTGTTCATGCTTGATGTGCTCGATAAACGCTCGCAGCTTGGGTAATACCTGTGACCTCTTGGGGTAATACAGGTAGAACCCGGCGCTATTAGCTGCAAACTGGCTCAGCACGATCTCCATCTTGCCTGCGCGCACATTGTCCTCAAGTGCGTGTTCTGTTGAATAGATCATCCCCAACCCATCCACCGCCGCATCCATGATCAACAACCCGTCGTTGATGATGAGCGCAGGTTTTACCTGTACCTGAAACTCTTTGCCTTTGTGTTCGAATTCCCATCGCTCGTAAGGCCCGGCGCCAAAACGGGGGCATATGCAGCGATATCTCAGCAAGTCTTCAGGATGCTTGGGGCGCCCCATTTTGTCGAGGTAAGCCGGTGACGCAGCGACGACGAATCTGAGGGGTCCGACCAGCTTGATCGCCACCATGTCCTTGGCCAATATCTCCGATAAGCGGATACCGGCGTCGAAGCCCTTCTCCACCACATCCGACGTTTGATCTTCAAAATATAGCTCAACCGCGATCTCGGGATGCTTGTTGATGAAGCTCCTGATCAACGGAGCCATGTAAAAAGGATAGATATGTCGCGGCAGATTAAGGCGGAGCAGGCCGGAAGGTTGTGCGGCGTAAGAGCCGACCTCGTCCAGGGCAGTCAATATCTGGTCGAGGGCAGGTCCGGCATTACTTAAAAATCTCTCCCCTGCCTCGGTCACGCTGGTACTGCGCGTGGTACGCGACAGCAGCGCAACCCCCAGACGTTGTTCAAGCTGCTTGATGGCCTGACTGACGGCAGAAGGCGAAACGCCGAGCATCTTGGCGGCAGCGGTGAAATTGCGCACATCCGCAACGGCTTTCAGGGCCAGTAATCCGTTGAGTTGGTC
>DATBQC010000575.1:0-2475 GCA_036561065.1 Methylobacter sp.
CGTCATCCCGGCAGGGATTGCCGGGATCCAGAAGCCATGGATGGCAAATTCTCAACTGAGCCCACAAATCTTGCCATAAGGGAATTAAGCTGTTCAATCAAATAATCACATCCCTGTGCTCTGGATCCCGGCAATCCCTGCCGGGATGACGGTGTAGTGAGATGTGTAGAGATACCCAGACATTTAGGTGCGAATAAAATGGTACTTATCTCGTAGGCTTTTTAAATTATTAACTGTAGGCAAGTAATACGTTGCGAGGGCATCATGGCTAAAGTAGGCGTTTTTTTCGGCACGGACACCGGCAATACCCGGCGTATTGCAAAAGACATTGCAACGGCATTGGGTTCGGCTATTGCCGCCAAACCGGTCAATGTTCGCAATGCGACAGTGGAAGATATGCTGTCCTATGACACCTTGATTTTAGGCACGCCCACTTATGGCGATGGCCAGCTGCCCGGCTTATCGACCGGCAATGCGACGGAAAGTTGGGAAGAGTTTTTGCCGAAGTTGGAAGGCCACGATTTCAGCGGTAAAAAAGTCGCCATTTACGGACTGGGCAATCAAAAAAGCTACCCGGTAGAATTTGTCGATGCGATGATCTATTTGTATGATCAGTTTGAGCAATGCGGCGCTACCCTAATTGGCGCATGGGATACCGAAGGTTATAACTTTCAGGCTTCTAAAGCCGTCATCGACAACCGTTTTGTCGGCTTGGCATTGGATCAGGAAAACCAAAAAGACCTTACCCCCGAAAGACTGGAAACTTGGCTAAAAATGCTGGCGAAGGCTGGGATTAATAATTGAGACTTGTAGGCCGGAATAAGGCCATCCAAGCGCGTAGCGCGAGGTGGCGTTTCCGGCGAGTTTGGACGGTGCTTGCCGGAAAAGCTTCCGCTCCTCGGCAACTGCTCCTGCGTTGCTCTACCTCCTGCATCCATGCAATCGTGCTCACGCCCCTTACCTACATCCATGTAGGCAACGCCAGTTTTCGCTTACGCTCAAACAGCCTTATTCCGGCCTACATTAATATCGAAGTAATGACTGGCGGCTCGCTTTAGTTATTCGACACGAATGGTTACAGTTATGATAGAAGAATTAGCGGTAGTGGTAAAAATAGACAACCATCAAGTCTGGGTCGAAAGCGGACAAAACAGCGCGTGCGGCGGTTGCCAACAAAAAGCGTCGTGTACGACCAATGCGATCGGCAGCGTCCTCAAGAAAAAGTCGGTACCGGTAGATAGCGACATCCAGCTTAAAGCTGGTGATCAAGTCATGGTTGCTATCGATGAAAACTTGTTACTGCGAGCTTCCCTGTTATTGTATATGGTGCCGTTAATCGCCCTGTTTTCCGGTGCGGGCATGGCCGACTGGCTGTTGGCCGATAATGCCAAGTCCGCAGATTTATGGATTGCCGGCAGCGCGGTGCTGAGTTTTTTAGTTTCGCTGTGGCTGATCAACAAAGCGCAAAGTCTGTTGATACTGAGTTACGCCCGGCCTGTCGTAGTCAGGAAGGTTTAAGCCTTCGTGCCGATATGAATGTTTGGGCTATCAACAAAGATATTCCGCTGAAGCTCCTGCTCTTGGAACTGGTGCATCGTTACGGCGAGAATACGCTGGCGTTGAATAACCAAGTACTGCACTTCCAAGCTATCGATTTATGCACGGTTAATGAGCCGAATATTTCCGCCTACATCTACACCTTTGGTCAAAGCGCCGGACGTTACGGCATAGACCTGAAATATCCCATTTCCGCACATAATATTGTCGGTGAAAATGAAGATCTGGCTTTGGATCAAATCATAGAGATCATTTCTACCCATCTATTTTCTTAACATCTGCTCCTTATGAATCAAGAACAACAAGCCGGATTCCGCTATTTTGTCAGTTATAGCGGAATCAAACTCCCGCTAAAGCTGGTCAATGAAATTACCGAAGACAGCTTAAATAACCGGAACACTTATTACCGCAGCTGTTTTGACGCCCAGAACAGAATGCTGCTTTGCCAGAAAATTGTTTATGGCGAGGTTGAATCGGAACAC
Organism: Methylobacter sp.; assembly: GCA_036561065.1. Taxonomy (GTDB): domain Bacteria; phylum Pseudomonadota; class Gammaproteobacteria; order Methylococcales; family Methylomonadaceae; genus Methylobacter_A. The sequence continues at coordinate 2,040 of DATBQC010000575.1, forward strand.
CGGTATCAATATTACGAGTGTGGCGTTTTAAAACATGCGCAAATAACTGAAGAGGATGAAGTCAGGGAGATTCATTTTAATGAGTTGGGGGAGATGGTGTAAACCACAAAGCATGCTAAATCAGTTTTCACTGGTCCAGATATTTTGAAGTAAGGAGGAGCATCACTTGCTCCCTACCGATGAGCTTCACTGCGTTTATCCTACGGCCCTGAAAACCAGCCTACCCTACGGGACTGGAGTATGGGAATGGTAAATCCGATTGCACATATAGGTAACTCTACTAATTGTATAAACCATTAGCCCCCCCTACCCTGTAATTGCTTAAACATACCAATAAATTATTAGCTTGAACGGATTTGGTATGCAATTGGCAACAGCTTAAGCTTCCATACTTTTGCCGTTTGGTTTCTTTTTTTAAAGATCATCACGTTCACTT
>DATBQC010000576.1:0-13039 GCA_036561065.1 Methylobacter sp.
GGACGCTTTTCCGCCAGATAAATCCTGCCGATAAAACTGGAGATGGACAATAAAATAAAGGTAAGGTGAAGAATTTTAATCATGCTGTACTCCTAAGGTTTAACGATAAATAAGTCTGTTGCCGATGTTGCAGTAGTATACGCCGAAAAATCAGCGGGTCTTTTTGCTGGGTTATTTCACCGGGACGAGGATAGCACTGATGTTCCAACCGGGATAGCCAGAAACGCAACGCCGCCGCCCTGAGCAAGGTCGGCCAGTGCTGTTTTTCCAGAGGCTCCAGCGGCCTTAAACTTTCATAAGCAAATAACAACGCCGTTAATTTTTCGGCATTCACCATGCCGTTATCGCAGCACCAATCGTTAGCCGTTATCGCAACATCAAGCAGTAAAGTGTCGGTGCAAGCGCTGTAAAAATCCAACATGCCGCTGAGCCGGTCATCGACAAACAATACATTATCCCTGAACAAATCTGCGTGAATGACGCCTTGCGGCAAATTAACAGGGCTGTTTTCAGCTTGAAAAGCCAGCTCATCATCAATCAACTCGCGATCAGTTGCCGATAAATAAACGCCGATCTTGTTCAACACTGTTTTGCACCAACTCAAATCATTGCCGCTTTTTATCGGAAAAACGTAGTCCTGCGTGCAACGATGCAAACTTGCCAGCTGCAAGCCGATTTCCTGGCAATGCAAAACAGAGGGCGATGCCGTTGCCGCACCGGATAAGCGTCCAAACACCGCAGCCGGTTTACCGTTAAGCTGACGTAACGGATTGCCCTGCCGATCGCTTTGAGGACAAGGGCAAGACAGACTATTTTTGCCCAGGTGCGACAGTAATTTTAAAACATGCGGCAAATCATCGACAGTCAACGACTCAAACAGGGTCAGCACAAAATCACCCTGCGTGGTGTTTACGAAGTAATTGGTATTGTCTATGCCGTCCGTTATACCCTCAAAACTGACGACTTCACCGAGGGCATAAGCACTAAAGAATTGATTGAGTTGCGGGCGTGTGATGCGAGTATATACAGACACTGGTTTAAGCGATTACCATTCCAGCAACTTCCACATATTGATGTCAGATTCTCTATCCAGATCGCTACGGCGTACATCCATTTTACCGTCGCCATTGAGGTCGAGAAAATAATAAGGGGGACCAACAGCAGGCACGACTTTTATCATATAAAGCTTACCGGCCCGGCGGTACTCCTGGACGGTGTCTTTACCTTTACGAATAATGGTAATGTCCGGCTCCATCGTTTCTCCGTTTTGCACCGGCAAAGGCGGTTCCGGAGCTTCCGGCACAGCCTCAAGCTCCGGCGGCCGTTCATCGACAGCATCGGCCGCGTAAACCGGGAAGGCCAGCAAACTCAGTAGAATAAAACGTCGCATAAAGTGACTCTATTTAATAATAAAAACTGCGGCTATCTTATTACAGTTTTTAGCGGCTTGCTTGACTAAAATAACTCGGCATCGGCAAGCTAGCCCCGACTTGGTTAAGCCACTTTTTCGCCCAGCCATTATCCGACGGCGAACCAGAACACAAACTTGCAAGAATCAGTTGCGGCAGCTAGCGCTCCCATTGTTGACTGTATTATCAAGCAGAAGGCCATTTATTCACACGACTAAAGCTCGATGCGGATACCCAATTCAACGACACGCTCGACCGGAATCTTGAAAAACTCTATTGCACTTGCAGCGTTGTGGAATAAAAACCTGAATAAAGGTCTGCGCCACTTGGGCATCGGACTTTTCTTCCGGAAAGAGAGACGCTCGCTACCGATAAAAAACGATGCCTGCTTGAAATCGATGTTTAATCCTTCCTGGGCACACTGTTCTATAGCTTGCCTCACGTCAGGACTTTGCTGAAAACCATAGTAAAGTTTAACCCGATGAAAATTATTTTCCTTACCAAATGAGCGAATCTTGATCCGGTGCGCCACATCGACATAGGGCTCATCTTTAGTGACAATGGTTAATACAACGATTTGTTCATGCAGGACATGGTTATGCTCGAAATTGTGTAGAAACACCTGAGGCACGCCATGTAAACTTTTAGCCAGATAAATGGCCGAACCTTCTACGGTTGCAGGCGGATGGCTTGTTATCTTTTCCTCTAATTCCTCGAATAGCACACGCCTCTCATCCGCATGTTCTGCCAACAATGTTCGCCCTTTAATCCAGGTGGTCATGATCAGAAACAGCACTGTTCCCACCGTTAACGGCAACCAGCCGCCTTCGGGTATTTTCAGGCTGTTGGCAAGAAAAAATAAAATATCGAACGTCAAAAAGATCGAGAGAAAACCGATACTGGTAGGCTTGTTCCATTTCCACAGTTCCTGAATCACGATAAAGGCCAATATCGTCGTTGAGATCATGGTGCCGGTCACCGCCAACCCATAGGCGGAAGCCAGCGCTGTCGACGATTTGAAACTCAATACCAGGATAAACACCGCAACCATCAACAACCAGTTCACGGCTGGAATATAGATCTGCCCCATTTCTTCGCCAGAGGTATGGAGAATGTTCATCCGTGGCGAATAGCCAAGCTGAATAGCCTGCCTGGTCAGGGAAAAGGCACCGGAAATCACCGCTTGCGAGGCAATGACGGTTGCCAGCGTAGACAGTATTAACAACGGATACAGCGCCCATGTCGGTGCCATCAAATAGAACGGATTTTCTATCGCTTCGGGATGGCTGATCAATAGCGCGCCCTGCCCGAAATAATTGAGCAGCAAGGCCGGAAATACAAAGCTAAACCAGGCATAGCGTATCGGTTTTAACCCGAAATGCCCCATGTCGGCATACAGCGCTTCGGCACCGGTGATCGTTAACACGACCGCCCCCATAATTAAAAAGGCTTTCCAGCCCAACTCAAATAACAGGTGTCCGGCGTAATAGGGATTAATAGCCATTAATACGCTTGGTTGTTCAACGATGTTGACCACCCCCATAATAGCCAACACCACGAACCAGATACACATAATCGGCGAAAACAATTTACCCATTGTCTTTGTGCCTCTGGCTTGTAAAAGAAATAGCCCGCCCAATACTGAAATAGTCACCGGCAATACATAATGTTCTAATTTGGGGGCAATGATTTGCAACCCTTCGACCGCACTGAGCACCGAAATGGCCGGTGTAATAATACTATCGCCGTAGAACAGTACGGCTCCGATCAGGCCAGTGGTAATGATGAACCGGGCTTTGTTCGAATCAAATTTGACACCTTGTAAAGCCAAAGCTAACAAGGCCATGATTCCGCCTTCGCCCTTGTTGTCGGCCCGCATGATGAAAATCGCGTATTTTGTCGCAACAACCAAGGTCAAAGACCAAAAAATCAGCGAAAGCACGCCGAGGACATGGGTCGTATCTGTCGTTAATCCGCCATGAAATACCTCTTTAACGGCATATAACGGACTGGTGCCAATATCGCCGAATACGACACCTATGGCACTGAAGGTTAATCCAGCTAAATATTGTTTGGAATGGTTCTGTGAACTTGTTGACATGATAAATATTGGGTTAGGTGAAAAAAATCATCAAGGAGTTAATTGAGTGCATTTATGTTTTTAAATGCAGCATTATATCCAGTGCAATCATCAAAACGGGTTTTAATTGTCCATCGCCAACCGATAACCTACGCCTGCTTCGGTAAGCAAATAACGCGGCTGATTGGGATCTGCTTCGAGTTTACGGCGCAATTGCCCCATATAAATCCGTACATAATGGGCGTGCTCCACGTAGGCAGGCCCCCAGACGTCCAGCAATAACTGTCGATGCGTCAGCACCTTGCCGGCATGACGGATCAGCACGGTCAGCAGCCGGTATTCGATAGGGGTCAGATGAATTTCCTGGTCGGCGACATGTACGCTACGGCGGGACAAATCCACCTGTAAATCACCGACGCTAAACAGCGTTTCGACACTGTCTCCTGCAAGCCGTGCGGCGTGACGAAGCGATACACGGATGCGCGCCAGCAGTTCGCCTATGCTGAACGGCTTGGTCAGATAATCGTCCGCTCCGGCATCCAGCGCGGCAATCTTGTTACTTTCCTGGCTTCTGGCCGACAGCACGATAATCGGCACTGCAGACCATTCGCGAACCTTGCAAATTACTTCGATACCGTCCATGCCCGGCAAGCCCAGATCGAGAATGACCAGCTCCGGTTTGCGGGTGCCGACTTCCACCACGCCCCGTTCGCCGGTTCCGGCCTCGATCACCTGAAACCCCTGCACGCTCAGGCTGGTACGCAGAAAACGACAGATTTGCGGGTCATCCTCGATAACCACAATGACGGGTTTGGCGCTATTCATTTTGCAGCTGCTCCGCTGCCAGTTCCGGCGGCGCTTCGTCTACAGGCAGCAGAAAAAAGAATTGCGCCCCGCCGCCCATCCGATTACCGGCGCCGATAACGCCGCCATGCGCAATAATGATAGCCTTGCAAATGGCCAAGCCCAGACCGACGCCGCTTTGCGTGCCTTCCCGATGCACCCGGTAGAATTTGTCGAACAGTTTTTCCTCTTCTCCCGGCGGTATGCCGGGGCCGCGGTCCGCGACCGTAACCTTTAGCATATGTTCGGAGAGTTCGGCGATGATGTCGATTGGACTGCCAGCCGGCGTATATTTGCAGGCATTTTCCAAGATATTGACCAACACCTGTTCGATCAGCACCGCATCAACACGCACCAAGCAGAGTTCATCCGGCAGCTTGGTATTGACGACACGTCCTTCAAGCCGCTTATGCATCCGCGTCAAAGTGCCGCCGATAATTTCATCCAGCGGATACCATTGCCGGTTCAGCGACGCCTGTCCTGCATCCAGACGCGCCATGTCCAGAATATTATTGGTCAGGTTCGACATGCGCAGCGCTTCATCATAAATGGTCAGGCTCAGCTCTTGTCGATCCGAAGGAGCAAGCTGGGCATCCTCTTCCACCAAGGTACTGGCTGCGCCGACGATGGAGGCCAATGGCGTGCGCAAATCGTGGGAAATCGCGCTGAGCAAGGAATTGCGCAGGGTCTCCGATTCCATACGGATTTGCGTCTGGTGCGCTTCATCGGCGAGACGCACCCGCTCAATGGCTTGAGCAATCTGGCTGATAAAGGTATCCAGTAGCCTGCGCTGTTCGGGTAGAAACACCCGGCGCAGATTGGCGGCGCGCAAAACCAGTACGCCAATAACGCCGCGAAAACCGGACATAGGAAAATACACCGCGTTGGCTCCGGGTAAAGTATCGGTGCCTTGTCCGGCCATCTGTCCATGGTCATAAACCCACTGCGCCACACTCAAATCGCAATCGCGCAGGGATTCCGGCACGGGCGGATCCAGAGGGTAAACTATCCGGCTGTCATCGTTGGGAAACAGCAATACGCTGGCGCCGCCGAACTCGTCCTGAATGTGACGCGCGGCGATTCTGGCGGTATCCGCTACAGTGCGGCTGGCCGCCAGATCCTCGCTCAATGCGTAAAGAACATTGGCGCGCCGCTCCCGATGCGAGGCAACCTTCGCCTGGGAGCGCATATTGCTGGTCAGATGGCTGATGATCAAGCCCACCAACAGCATAATCACGAACGTCACTAAATACTGGGCATCCGCAACCGCAAAGGTATAAATCGGGCTTACAAAAAGAAAATCGAATGCGGCAACGCTCAGTACCGAGGTCAGAATGGATGCCTCACGGCCAAAGCGGGCCGCCATGAAAACCACGCCCAGTAAATAAACCATAACCAGATTCGCCGATTCGAATTTCCCGGACATTAACCAAGCAAGCAAAGTCGTACAACCGGTCATAATCAAGGCCCAGCCCCAATTTAACCAGCGCCGCTTGGCGCGTCCCCAGGGATAACTGGACCGCAACACTTTTGCACCGGGTATCTCTTTCGGCTTTTTTTGCTCGGTTAAGCCTTCGCCGCGTGGGCTGCCCAACAAATAAACGTTGATGTTATGGGCTTCGGTTATCAGGGTATCGACAACCGAACCCAGCACCCAACGCTTCCAGCCCCGTCGACGCGGCTTGCCCAACACAATTTTGGTGACGTTGCGGCTTTTAGCGAAACTCAGGATTTCTTTGCTCATATCGGGGCCTGACAAAGTCACCGTTTCGGCGCCCAGTTGTTCGGCAAAGCGCAGTACCCGCAATACCTCATCGCGACGTTCGGCAGGCAGACGTTGCAGCTCCGGCGTTTCCACGTAGGTCACGATCCAGTGCGCATGCAGGCTGGTAGCGAGTCGCTTGGCGGCGCGTACCAGCCGCTCGGCGATAGCATTGGGACCTATGCAGACCAAGATCCTGTCACCGACCTGCCAAACGTCGCGTATCGCGTGGTCGTCCCGGTAGTCTTGCATTTGCGCGTCGACCCGATCGGCGGTGAGGCGTAAGGATAACTCACGCAAGGCAATCAGATTGCCTTTGCGGAAGAAGCTGTTCATCGCCCGTTCCGCCTGTTGCGGCACATAAACCTTGCCTTCCTTGAGCCGCAACAATAATTCATCGGGCGGTAAATCAATCAATTCGACTTCGTCCGCCAACTCGAATACCGTATCCGGCACAGTTTCCCTGACCTGCACGCCGGTTACCTGACTGATATCGTCGTTGAGACTTTCCAGATGCTGGACGTTGAGCGTGCTGTAAACATCGATACCGGCATTCAGTAGTTCTTCGACATCCTGCCAGCGTTTGGGATGGCGGCAGCCAGGGGCGTTGCTGTGCGCCAACTCGTCCACCAAGACCAAGGTCGGGCGGCGTTTCAGCGTACCGTCCAGATCAAACTCACGCAGCACCGTGCCGCGATGTTTCACCAATTTGGGCGGCAGCACATCCAGGCCTTGTAAGACAGCGACGGTTTCTTGCCGATCATGAGTTTCCACCAATCCAACCACCACATCGATGCCTTCAATCCGCTTGGCTTTGGCGGCCAGCAGCATCGCGTAGGTTTTTCCAACACCCGCTGCCGCACCGAAAAAAACCTTGAGTCGTCCGCGTCGGCGCTGGTTTTCCTCGCGCTCTACACGGGCAAGCAGGGCGTCAGGGTCTGGTCGGATGTCGTTCATGCGAGAGTACGGTCGGTTTGCTTTATCGTTCCCACGCTCCGGCGTGGGAACGCGGTGGTGGACGCTCCAGCGTCCTGCAACGCTGTAGCGTTGCAGACTGAATTCCCTCGCAGGAGCGGGGGAACTATAAATCTGGGTTCCCAAGCTTCTGTCCAAAAACATGGACACTGGAATGGAGGACTCGAATGTAGGCCGGAATAAGCCCGCCCGGCGATAGCAAGGGTGGGTGTTTCCGGCGAATCCGGGTGGGCCTTGCCGGAAACGCCGGTTCTTGCTGTCGCTCGAACCGGCTTATTCCGGCCTACTTCGAGATGTGTATGAAGATGAGCGCAAGAGCTTGGGAACGATACCAATCCATTATTCATCGCGCTGATCCAACGCTAAGTTTAATTTCAGCACATTAACCCGAGGCTCGCCCAATACCCCCCATTGCCGGGGCTCAGTATAACGATCAAGCAATTCACGCACGCTGTCCGTCGACATGTGCCGGGCTTTGGCAACGCGGCTGATTTGATAGGCGGCGGCAGCTGGGCTGATATGAGGATCAAGCCCGCTGGCCGAGGCAGTTACCAAATCCACGGGTATAGATTCCGAATGGCTAGGGTCCGCATCGCGTAATGCTTTGATACGCGCCTGAACAGCGTCGATCAGGGCAGGATTGGTAGGCCCTTGATTGGAGCCGCTGGATGCTCCGCCGTTGTAAGGAGCAGGCGAAGTTGCTGAAGGCCGTCCCCAAAAATACTCGGGACGATTGAACGCTTGGCCGATTAATTCGGAACCGAGCGGCTGCTCGTTACTGCCGAGCAAACTTCCGTTTGCCTGACTGGGAAACACGATTTGTGCGCAGAACGTGACTGCCAATGGATAGGCGATGCCGGTCAGCACGGTAAAAAACAATAGCATCAGTATTGCGGGTTTGATGTGGTTGGTCATTGATGACTCCTTTAATTAAAACGATAACGCCGTTAAGCCAAGATCGATCAACTTGATGCCTATAAACGGCACGATAACACCGCCGCCACCGTAAACCAGCAAGTTATTGCGCAGCAATGCATCCGCATTTTGCGGCCGGTAAGCCACGCCTTTCAAGGCCAACGGAATCAAGGCAACAATGATCAAGGCATTAAAAATAACCGCCGAAAGTATCGCGTTGTCCGGGCTGCTAAGCCCCATGATATTCAGTGCGCCAAGTTGCGGATAAGTGCTAGCAAACGCGGCAGGAACGATAGCGAAATACTTGGCCAAGTCATTAGCCAGACTAAACGTGGTCAACGCGCCGCGCGTCATCAGCATTTGTTTGCCGGTTTCAACGATTTCGATCAGCTTGGTGGGGTTGGAGTCGAGATCGACCATGTTACCGGCTTCCTTGGCCGCCTGGGTGCCCGAATTCATCGCCACCGCCACATCGGCCTGAGCCAATGCCGGAGCGTCATTGGTGCCGTCGCCTGTCATCGCCACCAAACGGCCTTCGGCCTGTTGTTCGCGGATCAGCTTGAGTTTTGCTTCCGGCGTCGCCTCGGCCAAAAAGTCGTCAACACCCGCTTCAGCCGCAATCGCCGCCGCGGTCAAACGGTTATCGCCGGTGATCATGATCGTTTTGATGCCCATATTGCGCAGCTCTACAAAACGCTCCTTAATGCCGCCTTTGACCGTATCTTTCAGTTCAATAACACCCAACACCTGCCCGCCGTCGACAACCAGCAGCGGCGTACTGCCGCGGCGCGCTACAATATCGGCGATTCGTACAGCTTCCTCAGGAAATTTTGCATTTTGGGCTTCCACATAGCCGCGTATCGCATCGACAGCGCCTTTACGGATTTGGCGCTCGCCGATATTGACGCCGCTCATCCGGGTTTGCGCGCTAAATGCAACAAACGTAGCATTCAGATCGTGAATATTACGTTCCCTGATCGCAAATTTCTGTTTGGCAAGAATAATGATGCTGCGGCCTTCCGGCGTTTCGTCAGCGAGCGTCGCCAGTTGCGCGGCATCGGCCAATTCCTTTTCACTGACCAAGCCGATAGGAAAAAAAGCCGAAGCTTGACGGTTGCCCAAGGTAATCGTGCCGGTTTTATCCAGCAGCAACACATCCACATCGCCTGCCGCTTCAATGGCCCGTCCTGAGGTGGCGATGACGTTTTTCTGCATCATCCGACCGATACCGGCCACGCCGATAGCGGATAGCAAACCGCCAATGGTGGTAGGAATCAGGCAAACCAACAACGCCACCAGCACGGTGATTGACACCGGCGTACCGGCTTTGGCGATTTCTACGCTGTAGATAGAAAACGGCAACAGGGTCACAGTGGTCAGCAGGAAGATCAGCGTCAATGCCACCAGCAAGATAGTCAGCGCAATTTCATTAGGCGTTTTTTGCCGCGATGCGCTTTCCACCATCGCAATCATACGATCCAGAAACGCTTCGCCGGGATTAACCACAACCCGCGCCACCAGCCAATCCGACAATACCCGCGTACCGCCGGTTATCGAACTGAAATCACCTCCCGATTCGCGAATGACCGGCGCGCTTTCGCCGGTGATCGCGCTTTCATCGACACTGGCCGCGCCTTCGATGACTTCGCCGTCGGCGGGGACAAAATCGCCCGCTTCAATCAGCACGATGTCGCCGCGCCGTAACGAGGTGCTGGTAACTTTGGCGTAATCGTTGCTGTAACACGGTTTATCCAGTTTCTTTGCCATGATGTCGCGCTTGGCATTACGCAATGATGCGGCCTGCGCTTTGCTGCGGCCTTCCGCGACGCTTTCGGCGAAGTTGGCGAACAACACCGTGAACCACAGCCAAAAGGTCACGGCCAACATGAAGCCGGTTTGTGTGTGGTCTCCGGAAAACAATTCCCACAGCCATAGCCCGGTGGTCAGCAAACTGCCGATATAGACCACGAACATCACCGGGTTTTTCCATTGTTGTTGGGGTGCCAGTTTGCGCAGGGTATCGCCTAGCGCAACCCACAGGATCTGGCGACTAAATAGCTGTTGCGTATGACTTTTTGTGATCATCGATTGTTTCTCACTTTAATATAATGGACCGCAGTCATAGGCCGGAATAAGCCGATTCGAGCGACAGCGAGAACTGGCGTTTCCGGCAAATACCTACCAATCTCGCCGGAAACGCCACCTCGCGCTACGCTTGGGTGGTCTTATTCCGGCCTACGGAACTAATACACGAAAGTAGGGGCGACCGGCCGGTCGCCCCTACAGCTATTTCGTTGCGGCACTCATGGTTAAATGCTCAACCACCGGCCCTAAAGCCAAAGCGGGTACGAAAGTCAACGCACCGACCAAAACCACGGTGCCGATAAGCAACATCACGAACAACGGCGTATGCGTAGGCAAGGTGCCGACGGTGGTTGGAACTGTCTTTTTTGCAGCCAATGAACCGGCAATAGCAAGTACCGGGATAATGATCCCATAGCGTCCAAACAACATCGTGATACCCAAAGCAATGTTATAAAACGGGGCGTTGGCGCTAAGACCGGCAAAAGCGCTGCCGTTGTTGCCCGCCGCCGAAGAAAATGCATAAAGAATTTCGCTAAAGCCATGAGCACCGGGATTGGCAACCGCTGATTTTCCTGCCTCCACCATGATCGCCAATGATGTTCCTCCCAGGATAAAGAAAGCCGGAATTAAAATGACGATAGCTGCCATTTTTATCTCAAAGGCTTCAATCTTTTTGCCGAGATACTCAGGAGTACGTCCTATCATCAGACCGGCGACAAACACTGCAATCAGTACAAAAATCAGCATTCCGTAAAGGCCGGAACCGACGCCGCCGAAAATGACTTCACCCAACTGAATCAGCCACATCGGAATCAGGCCGCCCAACGGCGTATAAGAATCGTGCATCGAATTGACCGAACCGTTGGATGCTGCTGTCGTCGCAGTCGCCCACAACGCTGAATTGACGATGCCGAAACGCGTTTCCTTGCCCTCCATGTTGCCGCCGGATTGGTCGACGCCAACGCTTTGCTCAGCTCCAAGTGCAGCCAGCATCGGATTGCCGCCTTGCTCAAGGCCAACCGTGACGAATAACAGGCTGACCAGCACCAGCGTCATCGCAGCCAAAATTGCCCAGCCCTGGCGTGGATCGCCGACCATCGTGCCAAAGGTATGGCACAGCGCTGCCGGTATCAGTATCAGCAACAGCATTTCCAGGAAATTGGACAACGGGGTTGGGTTTTCGAAAGGGTGCGCCGAATTGGCGTTAAAAAAACCGCCGCCGTTGGTGCCCAGTTGTTTAATGGCGATTTGCGAGGCGACAGGCCCTACAGCCAAAGTTTGTGTCGCATTTTCCGCTGCTGCACCGGCCTGCTCAACTAACGGAATGGTCTGGCAAGGTTTGAAGGTTTGCACCACGCCTTGCCCAACCAACACCAGTGCCAGCACAAACGACAGCGGCAGCAGGATATACAACGTGCCGCGTGTCAGATCCGCCCAGAAGTTGCCGATACCGTCCGCATGAGTACGCTGAAAGCCTCGTATCATCGCGACCAAAACCGCCATGCCGGTGGCCGCCGAAACAAAGTTTTGCACGCTCAAGCCCAGCATCTGGGTTAGATAACTCATCGTCGTTTCGCCGCTGTAGCCCTGCCAATTGGTGTTAGTGGCAAAACTGACCGCCGTGTTGAATGCCGAATCGACAGTCACATTGGCCAGCTGTTGCGGGTTCAGCGGCAGATAGGCTTGCAGCATTTGCAATGCAAATACCGCCAGTCCGCCGAACAGGTTAAACCAAAGCAGGGCGGCGGCGTAACTTTTCCAGCCCATCTCTTGTTCCGGATTAACGCCGCTTAGACGATAAAATCCTGCTTCCAAAGGCCCCAATATACGCTTAAGGAATAGCGGGCGATTTTCATACACCGCCGCCATATAAACACCCAATGGCTTCGCCAACAGCAACAGGGCGACAAAATATAAAGTGATTTGCAATAAGCCGTTTGCGGTCATCAGAATTTCTCCGGGTAAAATAACGCTACCAGCAGATAAATGAACAAGGCGAGTGCCAGCAAGCCGCTCAAGCTGTAGATAAAAGTCATGGTTACCTCTTTTTATGGATATTCCGAATGGCTAATGTAGCGCTATTGCTATAAAAAAACTGTAAAAATCGCGGCATAGCCCGGATCATTGGAGCTATTGCAAAATCCGGCGGCTGCGCAACGTTTACTGTTGGGAATCTCTAAAAATCGGTTAGGCTCAGGAAAGCCTTGTCGGACTGTCGAAGCGCTGTAAAGTATCGCCTGTTTGCAAACCATGATGCATCCGTATAAACACCGGTTTTGACGGTTCGCAAAGAAACCGCCGGCGATCTGAAACAGCGGTAAATTTTTCCGGTAGCTGCAATCTGCGACTAAGGCGTGAATAGGCTGCGGTTGGGCCACGATGTCATCCCTGCAAAAACCATAGACGGCTTATAGGGACGGCTACTTTGTTCGGCTATTTTCGCGGATGGAGGGGCAGGACAATCGTGCTCGGCTTTTATAATTATCAAGTGCGATTGCCCGGTAAACCGCTTTAATTTTTAGCGTTCTTTACGCCTGCTTTTCAAGCAAAGACAGCGCAAACGCATAAGCTTCAGGGAAATCGATCAGCGCCGCTTTGCTTGATTTTTGGATTTGTTCAAACAAACCGAACTGCACTTTATATTTCAGGTTACCGATAGCCAGCGGCCCGATACTGCGGAAACTGCCGTTTGCGTATTCAACTGCCGCACCCAAATCATGTAAACCTACACCCAATACGCCGCTGGGAGGCACGGCGTTGGTGTCCGCCACTACCAACAAGTTCTTGGCATTGTTCAACGAGCCTTCCAAAATACGTACGCCGGCTCTTGCCGCGCAAATAATGACTTCGGTGTCGGCAACTTCATCGGTTTTTTCTTTGTTGGTTTGGGCGGAAACCCATTCAACCTCGACTTCATAGCGTTGACAGAAGTTTTGCGCCGACCTTTTGTCATCGTCGGCAAGCAACTGG